>JBGOWC010000148.1:0-5697 GCA_041478415.1 Terriglobia bacterium | reverse complement strand
GGGCAATTGGACGACTACTTCCCCGGAGACATCCGGGATGCGCATCGCAACGCGAAAAAGGTGGCTTTCCGGATGAGCGAGCGAAACCTCGTAGCGAATAGTTGCGCGGCTTGCCGGCGAAAAACTCAGGAGCGCGGGAAAAAAGAAAACAGTGGATACGCAGGAGCGGATCCACCTAGGGACAAGAATCACTTGACGTGCGCCTCGGTGTGATACGGAGATGGCTGGCCGAGTCGCTTGAGAAGCTTCTCGCACAGGCCATCGAAGCTGCCATTGGACATGACCAGAAGCAAATCGCCGGGCCGAGCTTCTCCTGCGACGATCTCCACGATTTCCTCCACCTCGGGCATGACCCGAGCGTCGCGTCCCAAGACGCGAACGCGCTCCGCGACCGCATCGGGAGAAAGGCGCTCTTCGTCACCGATTTGCTGCGGGCGGAAGACGCCCCCGAGAATCACCCGATCGGCGAGCGCCAATGCCCGGGGCAGAGACTCTTCGAAGACGCGGCGGCGCATTGAATTCGAGCGCGGTTCGAGCAGCGCCCAAAGCCGGCGGCCGGGCCAGCGGCTGCGCGCAGCTTCAATCGTCGCGCGCACAGCCGTCGGGTGATGCGCGAAATCGTCCACAATCAAGATGCCTCCCACTTCCGCCTTCACGTCCATTCGACGGCGCACGCTGCGGAATGTTTCGAGCGCTCGGGACAACGACTCAACAGAAATGCCGCGGCCATCTGCGATGGCGATGGCTGCGAGCGCGTTCAGGACGTTGTGCCGCCCGCTTGCGGCCAGAGAGAATTCGCCGAATTCCTTGCCTCGGTGTGCGACGCGAAAGCGCGTCAATTCGCCCTCGATCAGCAGATCTACCGCGAGCCAATCGTTGCCTTCACGAAAGCCGTACGTTTCTTTGGCGCAGAATGCCCGCTCGACAGCGCGTCCCATAGCCGGCCCGGCCTCGTCCGAGTCGCCCCAATAAACGACCCGCCCGCGTCGCGGCACCAGATTGACGAGCCGTCGGAAGGCAAGTTCGTAGGAGGCGAAGTCGGCATAGATGTCAGCGTGGTCGTATTCGAGCGACGTGAGGACAAGATCGTCGGGATGATAGTGAAAGAACTTCGGCCCCCGATCGAAAAAGGCAGTTTCGTACTCGTCGCCTTCCAGGATGAATTCCTCACCGCCCTCGAGGCCGTAGCTCTTTCCGAAGTTTTCAGCGATTCCACCCACGAGAAAGTTTGGTCGCTTTCCGGCCGTGTGAAAGATCCAGGCGAGCAGGGCTGTCGTGGTCGTCTTCCCGTGAGTACCGCTGACGACGATTGAGTGGCGACCCGGCAGAAAAACATCCTCAATGATTTGAGGCATGGAGCAATAAGGAATTTTCTGGTCGAGAACTGCCTCGAGCTCGGGGTTGCCGCGAGCAATGATGTTTCCGACGACGACCAAATCGGGAACGGGAATCAGTTGCGCGGATTCAAACGAAGAAAAGTAGGAAATACCAAGGCTTTCGAGCAGCGTAGAGGCCGGCGGGTAGACTCCCGAATCTGAGCCGGTCACGCGATAGCCGCGCTCGCGAAGCATGCCGGCGACGGGTGCCATAGCCGAGCCGCCGATACCCAGCAGGTGAATGTGTTTGGTCTGGCTCACGCGACAACCGCCGGCTCCAGAATCTCCAGCGTGCCGCCACTTTGCGCTCGCAGCCGGGCTTCCACACCGAGCGGCAGCGTGAGCATCGGCCGCTTCGTATGGCCTATCGGAACTCCCCAGACAATTGGCACGCCCAGCGGCGCCAGAATCCTGCGGCACACATCCACAACCGTCGGGCTCCCCGCGACCGGAGGCTCGCATTCGGGAAAATCACCGAGGACGATGCCGCGCACGCCCGCCAGTTTTCCGGCTTGCTTAAGATGCATCAGGGAACGGTCAACCAGGAAGGGCTTCATGGCGCGGTCTTCCAGAATAAGAATGGCCCCATCCGTATTCAGTTCCCACGGCGTGCCGAGGGTGCCTTCAAGCGTTGTCAAACAGCCACCCACGAGCAGCCCTTGTGTTTCGCCGCCGTTGATCGGCTCTCCCTGCAACTCCAGCGACCAGCCGCTCTGCGTATCGCACAGAGCGTGGCGAAATGATTCCTCATCGTATCCGCCAACGCGTCCTGCACCGGCATCGAGACCCGCCGCGACCATCGGTCCATAAAATGATACCCAGCCGAGGCGCTGCCACAAGAAAATATGGAGTGAAGTGATGTCGCTGTAGCCAATCAGAAATTTTGGGAATGCCAGCGGTACCGCGGATAGACCGTCGAGCAGATAGGTCGAGCCGTAGCCTCCCCGCAACGCAACTATCGCTTGGACACTTGGATCGGCTATCGCAGACAAAAATTCGCTGCATCGCGCCGCCGCCGCATCTGCAAAATATCCCTCCGGCGGACGAGCTTTTCCCGGCTGAACGGAAAACCCAAGCCGCTGCAGCTCCACGATGCCGGCCTGCGTTTTCTTCGAATCTGCGGGAGATGCGGGCGAAATAATCTTGAAGCATGCGCCCGGCTTGATTGCTTTGGGCTTTCGCGGGGTCGGAGTCATTCGTGGTGGCCTTCGAGCGGCACGACTTCGCTGATTTTGGCGGGCCTCGCAAGCCGCGGCCGGACAGAGTGAGATTCTACTCCCTAGAGTTTAAATTGCGTCAATTTGGCAAAATGGCGCGCGCGGACACTGATCTCGGCGCGCTTCAATGTGCGCAGACGGTCCAGACCAAATCGCTCCACCGCGAAGCTGCCCATAACCGAGCCGTAAACCATCGCGCGCCGCAATGCCGCGTCGTTGTGCTTGCCTGCGCCTGCCAGATAGCCCATGAATCCGCCGGCAAAGCTGTCGCCTGCGCCCGTCGGGTCATGCGGCTCTTCGAGTGGAAACGCGGGCACGGCGAAGACGCCCCGGCGATCCACCATCATGGCGCCGTATTCTCCGCGCTTTACGACAAGAATGCTTGGTCCCATCTTGAAGATATGCCGCGCGGCGCGCAGAAGGTTGTGCTCGTTGGAAAGCTCGCGCGTCTCCGAATCGTTGATCATCAGGATGTCCACGTGCCGCAGGGTCTCGCGCAATTCCGCATTGGTCCGCTCAATCCAGTAGTTCATGGTATCGAGCGCGGCGAGTTTCGGCCGGCGCTTGACCTGGTGCAGAACGGAGCGCTGGAGATCGGGAGCGATGTTGGCCAGAAAAATGTATTCTGCATTCCGATACTTTTCGGGCAGCCGGGGCTTGAACTCCGCGAAAACATTTAATTCCGTGGCCAGGGTGACACGCTCATTCAAGTTCTCCGAATACCGTCCGGCCCAGAAAAACGTTTTGCCGGTGGCGCGCTCAAGCCCGTCCAAGTCAATTCTCCGCCCGTGAAAGACGCGCGCGTCACTCTCCGTAAAGTCGTCCCCCACAATCCCGACAAGATTCACCGGCGTGAAGAAACTCGCGGCGACGGCAAAGTACGTGGCAGCGCCGCCAAGCGCGCGCTCGACTTTTCCATAGGGGCTTTCGAGGGCATCAAACGCAACGGAACCGACAACGAGCAGGGACACGATTCTCTCCTAGGAAAGGTATTTCCCGACAATCGCGGCGAGGCGCTTTTTGGTGCTTGCGGAAACGGTCTTTGGATCAGTGATGAGAGCGTGCTTCAGCGAAGACCCGCACTTGCACGCGCGCTCCGCCGGCATCGCCCGCACCGCTTCCCGGAGGACCCGCTGCGCGTTTTCGGCGTTCATGTTCAAATTCTCGATGATCTGCGCAACGGTGACGGAGGCGTGCTCCGGATGCCAGCAATCGTAGTCCGTGATCATGGCCGCCGTGGCGTAGCAAAGCTCCGCCTCGCGCGCGAGCTTCGCTTCGGTCACGTTGGTCATGCCGATGACTTCAAAACGAAGTTGCCGATGCACATGCGCCTCGGCCAGCGTCGAAAATTGTGGTCCCTCGATGCAGACGTAGGTCCCGCCGCGGTGCGCCTTGACGTTTGCGCGGTCGCACGCGTCTCCCAGCACGGTGGAAAGTTGCCCGCACGTCGGTTTGTCGAACCCCACGTGAGCCACGAGGCCATTCCCAAAAAACGTGGACCTCCGACCCTTGGTCCGGTCATAAAATTGATCGGGAATGAGAAACTCGAGCGGCCGCAGGTTTTCTTGGAGTGAACCCACAGCGCTCACCGAAATGATACGCTGGACGCCAAGCAGCTTCATCGCGTAGATATTGGCGCAGAAATTGATCTCGCCAGGGAGTATCCGGTGACCGCGTCCGTGCCGCGCGAGGAACGCGACGCTTCTGCCTTCGAGCATACCGACGACAATTGCGTCCGAAGGCTCGCCAAAGGGCGTACGCATGCGCACTTCGCGGGCGCCGCTGAGCCCGGGAATGGTGTACAGGCCGCTGCCGCCGATGACCCCGATTTCCGCCCGCGGGCTGCGCGATGATCTTGTCTGCTTCTGCTTTCTGGCTGCCATGCGTCTTTCTCCCGAAAACTGTCGCCCTTTGCGCCGCTTCGATTTCACGTGGAGGACTGTCCGCTCCGCTGGAGAATTTCTCCAACCGCTGAGAAGGGATCCGTCTTGCGTTCCGCGACTTCGCGTGCCAGCTCCATAAGCCGCGCTTCCCCTCCATGTCCGCCCAGGGTGCGTTCGAGGAGGCGCGATTCGAGCATCTCGATCAGCCGCTGTTTCCAGTGATCGGTTTGCTTGCGCCGGCGCTCCTGGCTCGATTCAAAATGTTTCCGGAAGCGCCCGATCGTTTCCGCCAGTGCTTCGATTCCCTTGTTCTCGGTGGCAATTGTGCGCACGACCGGCGGGTGCCAGCCTTCGCGGGGCATGACGAGCGACAGCATCGCATGCAGCTGTTGTTCCAGGCGGTCCGCGCCGTCGCGGTCAGCCTTGTTCAGCACGAAAATGTCGGCGATCTCCATCAGACCGGCTTTCATGTTCTGGATATCATCGCCGAGCCCGGGTACGAGAACGACCATCACGCAATCCGCCAGCCGGACGATGTCCACTTCGTCCTGGCCCACGCCGACCGTTTCAATCAGGATCTCCTGCTTCCCCGCGGCATCCAGGAGAAGCGCAACATCCGCTGTCGTTCGCGCGAGACCCCCGAGAAACCCGCGAGTCGCCATGGAGCGAATGAAAATGCCCGAGTCGCCCGCATGGCCTTGCATGCGAATGCGGTCTCCAAGGATCGCGCCGCCCGTGAACGGGCTTGTCGGGTCCACCGCGATTACGCCGACTTGCTCATTGCGCTTTCGATAGTGCGCCGCGAGACGATCCACAAGCGTACTCTTCCCGGTTCCCGGCGCGCCCGTGACACCGCTGAGATACGCGCGGCCCGTTACCGGAAAAAGCCGGCGCAGCAACTCTTCGGCCTCGGGTAGATGATTTTCGATTGCGGTAATGGCGCGTGACACGGCGCGAACGTCGCCGCTGCGCACCTGTTCCGCCCAGTTGCTCACGCTCTCGGGGCTCTTAGCGGGCAGTGGCATACGGATCTTGTCGGACTGCCGGATTCGACCTAAGCATTTGTCTATTATCTATTATTTCTTGCCGAGGAGTTGGCGGGCAATGACAAGTTTCTGAATTTCGCTCGTGCCCTCACCAATGGTACACAACTTCACGTCGCGATAATACTTCTCGGCCGGATAGTCCTTGATGAATCCGTAGCCACCGTGGATCTGCACG
>JBGOWC010000043.1:0-9559 GCA_041478415.1 Terriglobia bacterium | reverse complement strand
GGACTTGACCAGCGTCGGGGAAGTATCGTCGGGCGCGGTCGCGACCTCGCCCGTCGATTCGCCCAAAAGGCGCGTGAGAACTTGCCGCGCGGAAAACTTTCCAAATCCAACCGCGGCGAAGAGGTCTTCAACGCGCCCTCCGACGCCGTAGTCGGACGACACGCGCGCTAAATCGGCTTCCGGAATCTTTTTCAAGCCGCGGCCGAAGTTCCGCGCCTCTTTTTCGAGCAGACGCCGGCCGATCTCCATGGCCTCTTCGCGCTCGTGGACGTTGAGCCAGTGGCGGATCTTGCTTTTTGCGCGGGAAGTTTTGACGAAGCTGAGCCAGTCACGGCTCGGCGAATGCGTTTTCTGCGTCAGGATCTCAACGACATCGCCGTTTGAAACCTCGTGCCGCAGCGAAACCATCTGGCCGTTCACCTTCGCACCGACGCACTGGTGGCCTACTTCCGTGTGCACGGTGTAGGCAAAATCCACCGGCGTCGCTCCGCGCGGCAGTTCGAGGACGCGCCCCTTCGGCGTGAACGCGTAGACCTCCACGGGGTAAAGGTCCACCTTCAGCGTGGAAAGAAATTCCGCAGGTTCCTGCATGTCCTGCGACCACTCGATTAACTGCCTCATCCACGTGATCCGCCGGTCGTCGGCCTCGGAGACCGACTTCCCATCCTTGTATTTCCAGTGCGCGGCGACGCCCTCTTCCGCAATCCGGTGCATTTCCTGGGTGCGAATTTGCACTTCGAACGGCTGGCCCCCGTGAATCACCGTTGTGTGCAGCGACTGGTACAGATTTGGGCGCGCCATGGCGATGTAATCTTTGAACCGGCCGGGAACGGGCCGCCAGATCTGATGGATGACGCCGAGCGCCGCGTAGCAATTGCGCTCGATGTCGGTGATCACACGCACGGCCAGGAGGTCGTACACCTGTTCGATGGACCGCTGCTGCCGCATGCTTTTGCGGTGGAGAGAATAGAGTCCTTTGACCCGGCCCTCGACTTCCGCCGGAAGCCCGTTGGCAACGAGCTTCTTACAAATAGTGTCCTGGACTTCTTCGAGGAATTTCTGATGCGCGCGGCTGTGGTCCGCCACGTCTTTCTGCAGCGCGAGGAAGGAATCCGTTTCGAGGTAGCGGAAGGCCAGATCCTCGAGTTCGCCGCGGAGCCTGCCCATCCCGAGCCGGTGGGCGATCGGGGCATAGAGGTCCAGGGTCTCGCGCGAGATGCGCCGCTGCTTCTCTGCATCAAGATACTCGAGCGTTCGCATGTTGTGCAGCCGGTCGGCCAGTTTCACGAGAACGACGCGGACATCGTGGACCATCGCGAGAAGCATCTTGCGGACGTTTTCCGCCTGGCGCTCCTCGGGAGCGAGAAGGTCGAGCCGGCTGATCTTCGTCACCCCCTCAACGAGTCGCGCCGTCTCTTCTCCGACGGTCTCGGCAAGCTTGTCAATCGGCAGCCGGGTGTCTTCGACAACGTCGTGAAGAAGCGCGGCCGCCAGTGTGGTGGCGTCCATGCGGAGATCGGCGAGGATGTGAGCGACTTCGAGTAGATGCGAGAGATAGGGCTCGCCGGATTGGCGCATTTGCGTCTTGTGCCGCTCGCCAGCGAGGCCGTAAGCGAGGCGGACAAGTTCCGCGTCTTCACCGGGACGGTTGGTCCGAAGCTTATCGAGCAATTCCAGGAAGCGCGCATCAAGCTGCCGCGCGGTGCGGTCCCGGCTGAAAGACAGGAGCGGTTTGGAGCGCCCAGCCATTCTTCCATTGTACGCCGGACGCAACGGGACGGCGAACGAGGTGTTTCCCGGAACCAGAAACATCGAAAAAAAAAGGGCGCACGCGAGGTGCGCCCCGAGAATCAACTGCGGCTGTGGGTTGCTCAGGAAGGCTGTTGCGTGGGCGCTTCTAGTTTCTTTTGCTTGATCTCTTTTACCTTCTCCACGAGCTTGTCGGCCTGTTCAATCAAGTCGGTGCGCTCCTGGCCCGTTTCAACAACATCCGCCTTCCGGCGGTAGAGAAGGTTGAGGTAGGCAATCGCGTCGTCATATTCGGGACGAAGCTTGATGGCCTGCTGCAGTCGATCGATCCCCTCGTCAATGAGCGGGTTGTACTTGCCGGCGTATTCCTGGCGAACCTGCGGCGGCAGGGGATCGGTGTCCTTCACCTGCTTCTTGATGTTGTTCTTGTTGTATTCCGCGCGCATTTCCGCATTGGCGCGGAACGACAGCGTCCAATCGATCACGCCGACCCAGTAGTACGGCTCCGGATCCTCGGGCTTCAACTGGATGTGCTTCTGATGGAAAGACTTGGACTCTTCAAATTTCTTCGGATCATACGGCTGGCCGGCCATCTGGAAGAGAATCGAGCCGATCCCGTCAATCGCGCTGAGATTCTTGTCGTCCTTCTCCAACACCTGCTGGTATTCCGAGATCGCTTCCTTCCCGCGGTTCTGGTTTTCCTCCGAAGGCGCGCCGGGAATGTACTGGCTGGCATAAGCCGTTGCCAGATAGAGGCGCGCGTTCATGAGGTCCGGATCAAGCTCCTTAGCCCGCTTGAATTGTTCGATGGCCTGATCGTACTGGGCGTTCTTGAAGGCGGCGACGCCCTTATTGAGCAGGTCACGGGCTTTCAGTTTGTCACAGCCTGCTGTGCCCACCGCCAGCATCGCCAGCGCCGCGAGCGTCAGAACTTCCGCCGCGCGGCGGCCCATCCGAACCGTTGCGTTTAGCTTCATCGAAGAAACCATCCCTGCTGAGATTCAAAATTGCCCCGCGAGGAGCACGATAAACTTTTTAGTGCGCACTTTCCAGTTCCGGCGTCAACAGACCAACCGCTCCGACTCCGGAGTCATGCATGATATCAATGACACGCGCAACCTGGGAAAACTCAACCGGGCGATCGCCCCTCACAAACGCGACGCCACCGGGACTCTGCCTGAATATCTGACTGAGTTCTTCGCCCAGCAGCTCCCACTCCACCGGGTGCTGATTGATCCGCAGCGAACCGTCACTAAGCACTTCCACTACGACCGTTTCAGGCTCCGGCGCAAAGGCCCCATCTTCACTAGGCTGCGCAATCTGTGCCGTGAGTCCTTGGGACTTCAGGGGCGTCAGAATCATGAAAATGACCAGCAGCACCAGCAAAATGTCGATGAGCGGGACGACGTTCAGCTCAGCGATGGTTCCGCGCGTTGAACCCCCAACCGTGATTCCCATGAGCCACCTCGCATCTTGAAATCCCCTGCGAGGAGGACTCTCACAACTCTGCGAACCCTATTACTGACCGGCTTCGAGCTTCGCCGTGATCAGGCCCACCTTGTCAATGCCCGCGGCGCGCATGATATCAATCGCGTGCGCAACTTCAAAGAACAACACGCTTTCATCACCCTTCACGAAGGCGATTTTTTCCGCACGTTCTTTGAAGATCTGCTCCAGCCGCGCTTGCATCGTTTCCCAGGTCGTGTCTTCGTTATTGATCTTGAGCTTGTTGTGCATCAATACCTGAACCACGACCGTCTTGTTCTCGAGCTCGACGTTCTGCTGCTGGTTTGGCGAGGGTTGCGGCACCAGCGCGTCCAGGCCCTTCGGTATGAGCGGCGTGATCACCATGAAGATGATGAGCAGCACCAGCAAAATGTCGATCAGGGGCACGACGTTCATTTCGGCGATGGCCCCGCCCTTGTTTTCTCCTACCTGAATTCCCATTGCAATCTCCTGTCAGCGGGCACTTCCTCGAAGAGCACCCTCAGTGCGACTGCGCCGGAGTCAGTCTCCAGGGCGGCCGTTCTAGCTCCTGTCAATGAATCGCAGATGCCACAGCTCCGGAAAAATCCGCCCTTAATTGGTGGTTGGCGGGGGAGGCGGAGCCTGGGTCGCGTGCACCTTCTCCGTCAGCAATCCCAGCGTATCCACACCCGCCGAGCGAACTTCGTCCACGACAGCGACGACGTCGCCATATTTCGCGCGGCTGTCGCTCTTGATGAAAACCGTCTTATCAATGCGATTGGAGAGGCGGTCCTTGATCTGGCCGGTGAGATCCTCCTTGGCGGTTTGTGCCGTACCGAGGAAAATCTTGCCGTCCCGCTGGATGGCCACCACGATGGCGTCGTCCTTGTCGGCATCCTGCATCTCCCGCGGGTTATTCACCTGCGCGAGATCCACCGAGACGCCCTTCTGCAACATCGGCGTAACCACCATGAAGATGATCAACAGAACCAACATGATGTCCGCCATCGGAATGACGTTCGGCGTCGACATCTGGTCCCCGACTTTTGGCTTATAGGCCATGGCTTACTTCTTTGCGCCGCGCCGGAGGATGAAGTAGTTCACCAGCTCCATCGAAGAATTGTCCATCTCCACGTCGAAGGCTTCCACCTTGTTCGTGAAGTAGTTGTAGGCCCACACCGCGGGCACGGCGACGACTAAACCGAGTGCCGTGGTGACAAGCGCTTCGGCGATACCGCCAGCAACCGCGGACAGACCGGTCGCCTTGCTGGACTCAATGCCCTTAAAGGCGTTCAGAATGCCGATAACCGTGCCGAACAGCCCGACGAAAGGCGCCGTCGAACCAATCGTGGCGAGCGCCGATAGCCCGCGCTTCATTTCCGCGTGCACGATGGCGACCGACCGCTCGAGACCGCGCTTGGCTGCTTCAATCACCTCGGCATCGGAAACCTGCTGCGAGGCCGACTGAAATTCGGAGAGTCCCGTCGCCACGACCTTGGCGATGTGGCTCTTCTTGTTCCGTTCGGCAATCGAAATCGCCTCATCCAGCTTGCCCTCGCGCAGAGCGCCGGCGACCTGCTGGACGAACACGCGCGACTGCTTGCGCGCGGCGCTGTACATCAGCGCGCGATCAATCATCACGCCGAAGGAATAGATCGAAAGGATGAAAAGGACCACGACAACGGTCCTCGGCAACGCGCTCATGGAAGACCACATGCTCCGCAGGTCCCACGAAGTGGCCTGCTGTAGAATCATGGCGGCATGGACATACAGGATAGCTACCATTCGTTTGCTCCTTAGTTTGTTTGCAAAACCTATCTTCTGAAACTGGCGCGCCCGGCCCCACGCCTGGCGCACCCAATCCGACTACTGATTCAAAGAGAAAATCACGTCGATCGTGGTGTCAACCTCCACCGGATCGCCGTTGAGCAGCGTTGGTCTATACCGCCACTGCCGCACCGCATCGAGCGCCGACTGCACGAGCAGCGGATGCCCCGCGAGGACTTCGAGCTGCTGCACCGTTCCGTCCTTCGCGATAATCGCGTGGAGCTTCACCGTGCCCTGGATGCGCGTCTGACGCGCCAGCGGCGGGTACTGCGGTTGCACACGGTTGATAATCAGCGCCGCCTGCACCTGACCGCCCTGGCGGATGCGCGATTGCAATGGCTTCGGCGGCGCAGGGCCTGCCACACCGCCAATCACACCGCCAATCACGCCGCCAGCGGAACCGCCCGGCACGCCGCCTGGTACTCCGCCCGTCATGCCCGCGCTGACGTCCGGCGGGGCTTCTTCTTCCTTAAAAATCTTTACATCCTTCGGGATGGCCTTCGGAGCGACGAGTTTCCCGGCCTGCATTAAGCGAGCCATTGGCTTCACCTTCACAACCGTCGCGGGGGGAGGAGGGGGAGGCGGCGGAGGCGGTGGAGGCGGCGCAACGAGCAGAGTCGCCATCATCGTCTTGGGCAGCGCTTCTGTATAGATGAGCGGAATCAGGATCAGAATCGTGAGGAACAAAACCTGCAAACACATCGATACAACGACCGTCCAGGGCTTGTTGGTCCTCTTCATGTGCGGACTGGACAACACTAACTCCTCAAACATGGATCCTACCTCCTACCGGCCGCAGCGAGCCGTCCGTTGGGCGCCTCACTGGTCCGGGCTCTGTTGCCGGCTGCGGGTCCGGTGCCTGCCGCCGCATTCTGGCTGCGCCAGCGATTCCAGGCGACCACCAGAGGGGCAGCAATCCCAAAACTGGAGTACGTTCCTACCACAATTCCCACCGTGAGGGCAAAAGAGAATGCACGGAGTACCTGCCCGCCCATGAGGAAGAGGACCAGCACGGTAAGAAACGTCAATCCGCTGGTCAGGATCGTTCGCGAGAGCGTCTGATTAATCGATTTGTTGACCACATCGGCGAAAGCTTCCCGGCGCAAGAGGCGGTTGTTCTCGCGGATGCGATCGAAAATGACGATGGTGTCGTTCATCGAATATCCGACCAGTGTAAGCAGCGCCGCAATGACCGTCAGCGAAATCTCGAAACGGAAGAGTGAGAAGAAGCCCAGGGTGATCAGCACGTCATGGAATACGGCCAGGACGGCAGCGGCCCCATAGACCCACTCGAATCGGAACGCAATATATACCAGCATGCCCGCCAAAGCATAGAGCGTAACGAAGACTGCCTGGCGGCGCAGCTCCCCGCCCACCTTGGGGCCGACGATCTCGACATTGCGGATCGCAAACGCACCCAAGGCGTAGTTGTCTTTCAACGCTGCAAGCACGGGAGCTGTCGCGCCGTCCACCTTGCGCAGGTCGTCGAAGTTGGTCAACACGCCCCCGCTATCTTTGTCCCGGAAGTCCGTCAGTTTCTTGGCAAGCTGCGGATAGCGGTCCGCCGCAGAGGTGCCCGCGCCGAGAGGATCGCGTTGCGTGAGAAACAGTGTCAGAGAGGCGGGCGTCGCGGAGTTGAAATCGGCCTTGGCCGTCTCGGCAGAACCGTAAGTCGCGCTCAGCGCCTTGAGGATCTGCGCCTTCCCAGTGTCCAGCGCTTCTTCAGCCTGCCCCTTCTGCTCGATTCCGATCACGACTTCGTTTGTATTTGGGTTGGCGATATCGCTGATTCTCTGGATCTCGCTGCCGCCGAGGCCCTGCGCGGTCAGACCGCTGCGCAGCTTGTCAATGTCCGGTGACTTCGCGAAGCGCACGTAGACGAGCGTGCCCCCTTTGAAGTCGATTCCGTACCGGAGACCGCCTTTGCTCACCAAGGAGATGCCGCCGAGGAGGAGCAGAAAGCCGGAAAGGGCGAAGAAATACTTCGCTTTGCCCATCCAGTCGATATTGGGCTGTTTAAATAGCTCCATGCTCGATTTTACTTCCCTTCTTTAGACTCCACTCGGGTATCAATTGTTCCCGAAGGAGGTCTACTTGCGGCGCCCATTTTCACGCCGTGGCGCCTACGTCTGCTCGCCATTAAGACTCACCTCTACAACAGTATACAGCTAGATACTCAACTCCGCCTGGCGGTCCATCTTCCCCAAATGGTAGCCAAAAATCGCCTTCGACACATAGATTGCCGTGAAGAGGTTCGCGATTAGGCCGATCGTCAGGGTGATGGCAAAGCCGCGAATCGGGCCCGTGCCGAAGAGGAACAGGAACACCGCCGAGACGACTGTCGTTACGTGCGTGTCGATGATAGTCAAAAATGCCTTGCCAAAACCCGTTTCGACCGCCGAGCCCGCCGACTTCCCGTTCCGCAATTCTTCGCGAATCCGCTCGAAGACGAGAACGTTTGAATCCACGCCCATGCCGATCGTGAGAATGACGCCGGCGATGCCGGGCAGCGTAAGCACCGCGCCGAAATAGGCAAGCGCCGCAAGAAGAATGACTAGGTTCAGGATCAAGGCCACGACGGCGTTTGCCCCGGAGAGGCGATAGTAGATGAGCATGAAAAGCATGACGACGATCAGGCTCAGCAAGGATGCCTGCATCCCGTGGCGGATAGAGTCCGCGCCCAGCGACGGTCCGACCGTGCGCTCCTCGAGATACTTGATTGAAGCCGGCAACGCGCCCGCGCGCAAAACAAGCGCGAGATCGTGAGCTTCTTCCTGTCCGAACCGGCCTTCGATCACTCCGGAATCGTCAATGCGGCTGTTGATCACCGGCGCCGAATAGACGCGGTGCTCGAGTACAATGGCCATCTGCCGGCCGGTATTCTGTTCCGTGAAAGGCCCGAAGCGCCGCGCCGCTTCCGTGGAGAGACTGAAATTGACCTGCCACTGGCCGGGATTCTGCGTGTTGCGATTTTCCTGCGCACTGCGCAGATCGCGCCCGGTCACAACAGGCGCGCGGCTAAGGACGTACCAGCTCTCGCCCGCAGGAGCGCCGGAAGAGCTGCGGCCTTCGCTGCGACCGCGAACCAGCTCCGTGCCCGGCGGCAGAATGCCGTTATGCGCGCCGAGCGCCTCCAGCTCCGAAGCGTAGCTCCGCGGATCCTCGACAAGTTTCAATTCGAGCTGCCCGCCCGCTTGGATGACCCCCTTTGCGCGCGAGGGATCGCCTTCGCCGGGGAGCTGCACCAGAATCTCATTGTCTTTGCGGCCGTGAAACTGGATTGTCGGTTCGGTCAGGCCGAGCGCGTTGATGCGGCGCTCGATGGTCTCGAGCGACTGCTGCATGGTGCGCTGCTGGATGGCTGCGATGGCGCTCGGCCGCAGGGCCAGCAGGTAGCCGGACACTTCGCCCGGCGCGGGTGAACTCTCCCACAGGCTGGAAATTTGCTCGCTGACGAGGTCGCGGAACTGCGCGGCATTCTCGCTGGCCACGTTGCGCACGAGAATGTGCGTGTCGTCCACGCGGCGAATCTCGTCGTAGCGGATATTCTTCGAGCGAAGCTGTTGCGTTAGGCGATCCGCGGTCTGATCGGTCTCCTGACTGATCGCTTCCTGGACCTGCACTTGAAGAATCAGGTGCGTCCCGCCCTGCAGGTCCAGGCCGAGCTTGATCTGGTGGCCGAAATTCTCCCTCACCTTTGTCCACGAGGTTGGAAACGACGGCAAACCCACCAGGCCGTAGAAGCACGCAAGAATAACGGTGAAAATGAACAGCGCTTTCCACTTCTGATTGGGATTCATGGTCAGGAGATGAGGCGCGGGGATTCGCGGCGAAGGGCCTTACTTGGCATCTTCCGGCGCCTCCACCTGCGCAATCGCCGAGCGCGCGATGCGAATTTTGACTTGATCTGCGATGCGAAGGATGACCGTGTCGCCGTCCATCCCGGCGATGGTGCCGTAAATCCCGCCGTTGGTGATGATCTTGTCGCCGGTCTTGACGGCTGCGATCATGGCGCGCGTTTGTTTCTGGCGGCGCTGCTGCGGGAGAATGAGCAGGACATAAAAGATGCCCATGACAACAACCATCATGAGCAGCGGGCTGGCAAGGATTCCAGCCCCGCCCGGTATCTGGAACCAAATTGCGGCGATGATGTTCACTCTCGGATCGATCCTCGTTTAGCTCGGGCCCTAAGACGAACTGGCATTTGGAAGCCGCGGCCGCGAGCCGCCTTGCTCGTGCTGGAAGCCGTCTGGAGCCCGAACAGGGGGAACACTTCATCGGCGAAAATTATACTCGCCGGTGAACCCTGCCCCGTTCTCTTCTTGTGTGCCGCGCGGACAGCGCGCTCATCGCGGCCGGCCATCATGCCGACTCTTCCCGGTAGCGCGCGTGCATCTCAGATGAGAAAGAAGCCAGATTCCCAAAACGGATAGCCTCGCGGATTTGCCGCATTATGTCAAGGTAAAAGTGGACATTATGGTGGGTGCCGAGGATGGCCGCGAGCAGTTCGCCGGCG
>JBGOWC010000095.1:0-7005 GCA_041478415.1 Terriglobia bacterium | reverse complement strand
GGCACCTCCGGAGCAGGGGTCGTTGTCGTTACCATCGAGGACTCCTTGGATTTGTGTGCGTGAACGTACTGTCAAATCACTACGCACGGACACTGGGAAAATTTCAGTCGGTAGAGTCTAGCGCACTTGCGGCGCCTCTGGCACCGCCGCGAGGAGTTCCCGCGTATACGGATGCTCCGGCCGCGAGAGTACTTGTTCTGCAGACCCTACTTCAACAAACTGCCCGGCGCGCATGACGGCAATGTGGGTCGCGATCTGCGCAACGACCGGCAGGCTATGCGAAATAAAAACGTAAGTAAGACCCATCTCACGCTGCAGTTCCTGCAGGAGCAGCAATACCTGCGCACCAATCGAAACATCCAGCGCCGAAACGGGCTCATCGGCCACGACCAGCTTCGGCCGCAAAATCAGCGCCCGCGCGATCCCGATGCGCTGGCGCTGCCCGCCCGAAAATTCGTGCGGATATTTTTCCAGGGAATCCGTGGCGAGCCCGACCCGCTCCATCGTTTCCAGGACGTGCTTGCGCCGCTCTGCGCGGGGCAACGACGGCTCGTGGATCGCCAGCGGCTCGGCGATGATTTCCCCAGCCCGCATTCGCGGATTGAGCGAAGCGAAGGGGTCCTGGAAAATCATCTGCATCTGACGGCGCAACGCACGGAGCGTTTCTCCCCGCGCGGCCAGCAAGTCTTGTCCGGCAAAGCGGATCTCGCCGCCGTCCGGCTCGATAAGGCGCAAAATCATCCGCGCCAGCGTCGTCTTGCCGCAGCCGGATTCGCCAACGATGGCGAAGGTGTCGCCCGGCGCGACGGCGAAGCTCACACCATCCACCGCGGCGAATCGGGGACTATCATCTCCAGAGGCGAAGACGTTTGTGCGCTGGTGAAAGCTCTTCCGCAGTTCGCGCAGTTCGAGAAGTTTTTCCCCAGCCGTCATGCGCGCGGCTCCACAAGAATGCAGCGCGCCGCATGATGAGAGGAATCAGCACGCAGCTCGGGCAGCGCCGCGGCGCATTCGGCGAGGCGCTTCGCGCAGCGCGGCTCGAAAGCGCAACCCGGCGGCAGCGCGTCCAGTCGTGGCACGCTCCCCGGAATCGGCGTGAGCGTTGCGCGGCGTAGCCGTGGTGACGCGGCCAGCAAGCCTTCGGTGTACGGATGTAGCGGCTGCGCGAGAACTTCGTCCGCAGGCCCTTCTTCCACAATGCGCCCCGCATAGAGAACCGCGACTCGATCCGCGACCTGCGCAACCACGCCGAGATCATGCGTGATAAACAGCAAACCGAGTTTTAGTTCGCGCCGGAGGCGGTCCAATAATTGCAGAATCTGCTTCTGCACCGTCACGTCCAGCGCCGTGGTCGGCTCATCGGCAATCAGGAGTCGAGGACCTCCCGCCAGGGCCATGGCAATCATCACGCGCTGGCGCAAGCCCCCTGAAAGCTGATGCGGAAATTGCTCCGCGCGAGCGTCCGGCTCGGGGATGGATGCACGATCGAGTGCGGTCAGCGTGCGCCGCCTCACTTGCGCCGAGTTCAGCCCCGGTTCGTGCGCGCGAATCGCTTCTTCGATCTGCGCACCCACGCGCATCACCGGATTCAGCGACGTCATCGGCTCCTGAAAGACCATGGCCACTTCGCACCCGCGCACGCTCCGCCACTCGCGCTCGCTAAGCGTGGCGAGATTCCTGCGCTCCGCACTTGTGGCGGCCCTTAGCCCGCCATCTTGTTTTTGAGTCTCTTGCGCCGATAGCCATGCCTCTCCGCTCACCCGCGCTCCCGGCGGCAGGAGACCCATCAGAGCCAGCGCCAGCATTGTCTTTCCACTCCCCGATTCGCCGACCAGCCCCAGCGCCTCGCCCGGCTCGATCCGCAGCGACACGTCATTCACCGGCCGCACCCATCCCGCCGCCGTCGGCAAATCCACCGTCAGCCCGGAGACTTGGAGCAGCGCGCTCATGCGGCCATCATAGACACGAAACGGGAAAGCCGAAATACGAAACTCGGCGGAAGTGTCTTCCCACAAGAAAGTAGCGTGCAATTAGCGGCGATTGAGCGGAATCACAAACTTCAATGCTGTGTGCGTCGGAGAGAAGCCGACCACTTTGACGTCTTTCAGGCCGGCCTTGCGGCCTGCGGCCAGCACGTCGTTTTCGGTGATGTGCTTTTGTCCTTTCGGATAGGCAATCCAGAGAGCCGTCGCGCCTTTCATCGCTTTCGCGAGCTTTGCCACCTGCGCGAGGTCTTCCTTTGATTCAGTTGCTAGAAAAATCCAATCCAAACCTGCCGTGACCTCGCCTTCGGTGATGGTCTTCGTCTGTGCCCGCAATTCGCGCAGAAACTCCGCGTCAAACGCACCGACGAGCGATACCGCTGCCCCCGGTTTCACACCCAGTTTTTCCAGGCGTGATTTCGGGTGCAGGATTTTGTGAAGCCATTTCTCCGCGAGTGGCCCAAGCTCAAATACGGCCACGCCATCCGTCGTCTGCACGCTCAGCTCGCCATTCACCGCCGTCGCCGATTTGATCGAAGCAAATGGGATTTTTAGTCGGAACTCACCTCGAAACAGAATCTCCGCGGTTTCAAGAAGCGCCTTGCCCTTCGAGGACAGCTTGCCGAATCGCACGGTGCAATTTACTTCGCTCCCCACGTCGCCCTCCCCGAGACCTCACCCTACGATAGTAAGCTATAGGTTCGCATGACAACCGCAACGACCCATCGAGTGGACTGGACGCTAATCTTCGCCGAGCGCGGCTTCCGCTATTTCTTCGTTGCGATGTTCGTTTCGCTTTTCGGATCGGGGATGAACTTCGCCGGCGTGGGCTGGCACATTTTGGCCACGACGCATTCGCCGCTCAAGGTCAGTCTGCAGATCATCGTCGTGACGCTTCCCGGCCTCATCGTTCCCTTTCTCGGCGGTGTGCTGATCGATCGCTTCGATCGCCGCTACCTGGGCATTGCGCTGGACCTCGTTCGCGGTGCGGCCGTGCTGGGCACCGCGGCAATCGCCTACCGGGGCCACCTGCAGCTCTGGCATCTCTACGCCATGACGCTCGTGACCGGGATGGGTTTCGCCATGTACTGGGCGACGGTCAATGCGCTCGTTCAGGAAGTGATTCCACCGAGCCAGTTCACCGGCGCAAGCGCCGTCGTCCTCATCGGCGTGCAGAGCGGCATGCTTGCCGCCGGAGCCACGGTCGGCTTCATCTACGACGGCGCCGGCATCGCGGGCATCCTTGCTATTGATGGCGCAACGTATTTCATCTCCGCATTCTGTCTCTCGCGGCTGCGCAGCGGCTATGTTTCGCCCCGGGACCGCCAGCGCTACCCGCACGAATTCTCTGAAGCGACGGAAGCCACCGCCGAAGCGCTCGAGGCTTCCGAAATCCCTCAGGTCGCCGAGGCCGGCCTCACGCTCGCCGTCTATTCCGACCTGAAGGAAGGTTTTTATTATCTGAGGAGAGAGCCGCGGGTGCGCGCACTTGGCCTGACGCACTCGACGATGATGGCGGGCGTCGTGAGCGCCAACGTGCTTATCGTCACGCTCGCGAACAACGTATTACACGCGGGCGCGCGAGGGCTTGGTTTTCTCGAAGCGGGCTGGGCGATCGGAGCAATCTGCGGAGGCATCGCGGTGAGCCAGCTTCCGCAACGTGTGCGCCTGACGCTCTACGTCGCCGCGATGGCGGGCCTGGCCGCGGGTCACGTTGCCATCCCCTACGTCAAGATCCTCGTTGGCGCAGTTCTTCTCCAGGCAGTATTTGGTTTCTGCCGCGCGCTCGGCGGTGTTGTCGCCCAGGCGTCCCTGATGACCATTGTTCCGAGGCATTTCATGGGCCGCACGCAATCGGCCTTCGCCATTTTGACGACCGCAATGCAGTTGCTGATGAGCTTTTCGCTCGGTTGGCTCGCCGAAAGAGCGGGAATCGTCGCCGGTTTTCTGCTGCTTGCCATCATCTATGCGGGAGCCACCGGCGCCGCGTTGCGTGCGCGCCAGCTTCTGCGCTGAAGCCCGCACCATCCGTATTGGATGGCTTCTTCGACTGCTGGCCACAACCAGCCCTGCTCCCGCACATGGCAGAATGGCATAAGGGGGCCTCATGGAAATTCGGACCATTCAGCCGTTCCTGCGCTACTTCGAAAATATTCGCGAGCGCACCATGCGCGTCGTCCGCTGCGTTCCACCGGATAGGCTCGACTGGAGCTATGCTCCGGGAAAATTCACGTTCGGCGATTTGATGCGGCATCTCGCCGTTGCCGAGCGCTACATGTTTGCGGAGAACATCCAGGACAAGCCAAGCCGCTACTCCAGCCATGGAAAAGAGTTGGCCGACGGTTATAGGAACGTCGTCGCGTTTGTGGAACGGCTTCACGCCGAAGCAATGGAGATTTTCGGACGCTTGAGCGACGCCGACTTGCAGAAAAAGTGCCAAACGCCGGGAGGCGCGGGAATTCCCGCGTGGAAATGGCTGCGCGCGATGATCGAGCACGAAGTGCACCACCGCGGGCAGATCTATCTTTATCTGAGCATGCTCGGCGTGCCGACTCCGCCGCTCTATGGCCTGACGAGCGAAGAAGTTCGCGCTCGCAGTTTGCCATAGGCCTGGAGTGTGGCGGCTTGCCGCCGCTTTCTACCGTTAGATTTGTGATTGGAGCGCCGCGCTCTGCGTCAACTCTCGCTCGGGGCGGGCGGCGCCGCAGGCATCACCGGCGGCACGTTTCTACGCCCCAGCAATTCCACGATGGCCTGATACAGTTTCGAGCGAACCAGGTGGCGTTCGCTCGCTCGCGTGATATAGCGCACCACGACTTCGATGCCCGCAGCTACGGGGCGCACATTGATGGCCGGTTCGGCGGAGAACGCGCTCATCCCGCGAGAGCGCGTCGCACGCTGCCATTCCTGCTCCGCCTTACTCGCATTTTCCGCGGTGGCTTCGGTAACCTTCTTCCGAATGGCTTCGACGACCGGATAAGGATCCTTTCGACCAGGCAGCACGATCTGCAGTTCGTCCCAGAGCCACTGCCCCGATGTCGAGAAGTTGAAATAGTGGCCTTCGATCGCGAAGCTGTTCACAAACGTCACCCGCCGGCCGGTCGGATGCCCCGAGTCGGTCCAGTTACCGGTTTCGAGCAGGACGGTGTGAAAGAGTCCGATCTCCACGACCTCGCCGCTCACGCCGTTGATTTCCACCCAATCTCCCAGGCGAATGCCGTTCTTCCCCATCAGCACAAACCATCCGAAAAATCCAACCACGAAATCTTTGAGAGCTACTGTCAATCCCGCGCCGGCGAGGCCTAGAATCGTGGCCAGTTGATTGGGCGGGCCGAAAACCACCAGCAAAATCAGCAGTACGGCCACGACCTGCAGCGAAACCCGCGTGACGGCGCGCATCGTGTGCAATTGCCGCGGCTCGAAATGCAATGTTGCGAGAACGCTTTCCATCCAGGAGTTGAAGGAAAGTCCGATCAGCGCGATAACCAGAATCACCAGCACACCGAGCAGTGCGCGATGAATCACCGTGCGCTGCTGTGCTGACACAAGGCCGCCCCACCCCGCATAGACATCCGCGAGCTCTTTGTTGGCCTCGATGCGTTTGTCAAAATCCACCAGAGTTTTCTGGCTGGCGGAAAGCCGCTTTGCGGACACAACCAGCGCCTTGGATTCGGTGCGGGTGCGTTTTTGCCGGGAAGTCCCGTCCTGTGAACTTCCGCCGCCTCGCTGGGCGATCTCGGGTGACTTTCCGAGCTCCGCGTTGATTCGCGCCTCGAGCGTTTCGTGGTCAGTCGATAGTGCAGCGGCAGCAGACTCCGCAGTCCGCCGTGCGCCGGCCAGCAGGAGCTGCTTCTGATTCAGTGCGTACCAAAGTTGGATCTGCCCAACCAGACCGCGCTGCTCACCATCCAGCGTTGCGACGGACGTGCCGGGCGCAGCGCCGGCAACGCTTCCGTGAGTGGCCGATTCGTGCTCCTCCACCATCTGCTGGATCCGGCCTTGCGGATTACCCCCCGCTCGGATCAGGTCCTGTCTTGCGTCCTCGACCTCGTCCTGATCGAGTTCGAGCTGCGCCTTCACCAGTTCGAGTTCGTCTTCCAGGGCGTCTTTCTTGTCGCTGGATGTCTTTGCCGCTTCGGCGGTCAGCCGTGCAACCTCTTTTTGATCGTGCTGCAGGAGCTTCTGCGCTTGCTGCAGCCGCGTTTGGATTTCGCCCGTGACTTTGTCGGTGGTGGCGGGGCTCTGCGCCGCCTCACGCAGGGCGGCCGCGAATGCAAGGTCTACTTCATGGTCGGCAATTCGCAAAGCTTCACGCGCGAGCGGCTGCTCCTCGGGTGTATTTGCGAGTGCTGCGAGTTGCTGCGCCGTCCGCAGCGGCGTCTGGTCCACCGGCGAAGCTAGCCGGGAACGGTCTTGCGATTGTCCCGGAGCAGGTAGCGACCGGTTCGGATTGTGCGTGAAAACAAGTCCCGCGATCGTCGCGGCGATCAGCGCCACGAGGAAAAGGGCAGCGATGCGTTGCGTTTTTTTCATAAACTTGAGCGAAACCACCGCAATTCTAATACGAGCCCGAAGAAAAGGCCCGCGAGACTGGCGCTCGGGGACGAAGCTAGCGCGCATTCCTGAACGGAGAATGTGATTTCTTGCCGGTCGATCGCACTATGGCCAAAAAGAAACGGCTCGGGAATTCCCAGAGCCGTTAGCGATCCTTCGTTGTTGCGCGCCAATCTCAGAGGTAATCCCGCGACGGCCCTTCGAGAAACGCGCGCAGCTTGCGCGAGCGCGACGGGTGCCGCAGCTTTCGCAGCGCCTTCGCCTCGATCTGGCGGATACGCTCGCGCGTGACTGCAAACGACTGGCCGACCTCTTCGAGCGTGTGCTCGCTGCCGTCGTCCAGCCCGAAGCGCATCTTGATGACCTTTTCCTCGCGCGGCGTCAGCGTCTTCAGCACCGAAGACGTCTGTTCCTTCAAATTCAAATTGATGACCGCATCCGACGGCGACACCACCGCCTTGTCTTCGAT
>JBGOWC010000256.1:0-3822 GCA_041478415.1 Terriglobia bacterium | reverse complement strand
GAAGCAGATCGGCGCACCCAGCATACGCATTGAGACCGTCCGCATCGAGAACCACCGGGATCTCCGAGTTGCGGACGATTTGCCGGATAAATTGCTGCGTTTCGGAATGCGTGCCGAGGCCGGGGCCCACGGCCATAATGCTCTTTCCCTCGGTCACTTTTGCGAAGCGGCCGTATTCGAGACTCGCAAGCGAGGCTGTTCCCTCCTCGGTCGAGCGCAGCGGCTCGGTCATCAACTCCGGCTGGCCGGCGGCTACGGCGACAAGCGCGACGTCGGGCGTAGCCACGGTGACCAAGCCAGCGCCTCCGCGAAGCGCTCCCCGTCCCGCAAGAACGGCCGCGCCGGATTTCCCGAGCGACCCGCCGACGAGCAGCACATGTCCAAAGGCGCCTTTGTGCGCGTCCGGCGCGCGGACGAGCGGTAGCGGCGCAAACTCCACGGGTTCCAGCCAGCGAACGGAACTTCGGCCGACCTCTTCGATCAAAGCCGCGGGCGAGCCAATCGAAACGACTTCGAGCGCGCCGACGGCAGCGGCGTCCCGCGAAATGAGCTGGCCGAGCTTCGGTGCAGTAAAGCTGACCGTGCGGTGCGCCCGGAGGACGGGGCCCTCAGCGGGCTGGCCATCGGACGGAAGCCCTGAAGGCGTGTCCACGGCGAGAATCAATCTCGGCGAAGCTGCGGTCGCGTTGTGCGAGAGGCGATTGATGTCTTCGATGGCCTGGGCATAAAGACCCTCTGCGGGGCCGCGAAGACCCGTGCCGAGCAGAGCATCCACAATCACTTCGGCCCCGGCGATCTCCGTCCAGGCCAATTCCCGGGCGGCAGCATCCGCGAGGATGGTCAAGGATTCGCCCGAATCCCGCCAGCGCCGCAGATTTTCGCCTGCATCCCCGCGCATCTCTTCGGGCCGGGCAAAAAGAAAAACACGCAGTTCGAGACCGGCGCTTCGCAGATACCGAGCTGCGACCAAGCCATCGCCTCCGTTGTTTCCTTTCCCGCAGACAACGCAGACGCGGACAGCGCGATCGCCTCCAAATTCTCGCAGCACGGCTTCGGCGACGTGCTTGCCGGCCGACTCCATCAAATGCAGGCTGGGAATGCCGAATCGCTCGGTCGTGAGCCGATCTACTTCGCGCATTTCGGCTGCAGTCAGGGCTTTCATACTTGGTTCAATCGAAAAACATCCATTTCGAGTGTTGCCTCACACGAAAGGGCGCAACTCTGTCCTGCCCCGCTTCGCGTCTTAGCCCAGGCGCGCCACGATCACGGTCATATCATCCGCCTGCTCGGGCGTTCCAGCCCATTCGTCCGCCGCCGTCATCAGGGATTCCGCGACAACGCGCGGCGGCATCCCCATCCGGCGCGAAGCGGCTTCCTCCAGGCGGCGAATTCCGAACTGCTCGCCGTACACGTTTTCGGGTTCCACGAGGCCGTCGCTGTAGCCGATCAGGAGCGATCCCGGCTCCACGGCGAGCGTGCCTTCTTCATATTTGTAGTCCTCGAGGACTCCGAGAACCATCCCGCCGATGTCGAGCTGCCTCGCGGACCCATTGCAGATGCACAGGGCCGGCAAATGACCGGCGTTGGTGTAGCGCAAGATGCGCGTCGCGCTGTCGTAAACGGCGATGAAGAAAGTAGCAAAGCGGTCGTCAGCGGTGTTTCGAACGAGGTGCATATTGAGCCGCGAGACGAGCTCGGCCGTGCTCAGATGTTCGCTGCCCGGCACCAGCATCTGGCTGCGCAACGCCGCCTGCAGGCTGGCCATCAGCAGCGCCGCGGAAATTCCCTTCCCGGAAATATCCGCGATGGCCATGGCCAGATGCGTCGGGCTGAGCTGGATGAAGTCGTAGTAATCGCCGCTCACGACGCGCGCCGCCCGGCAAATGGCTTCGATTTCGACGCCCGGAACGGCCGGCAGCTTCTGCGGGAAGAGTTGCGCTTGCACTTCGCGAGCGATGGCCACTTCGTTTTCGAGCCGCTGCCACTGCCGCTGCTCTTCGATGAAGTTGCTCATCGAATTGGTCATTAGATTGAAGGACTCGCCGAGGACTCCGAGCTGGTCGCGGCGGTCGATGCGCACGCGGTGCGTGAGGTCGCGCGCCTGGACGTACTGCGTGGCCTGATACAGATCGCCGATCGCCTTGGTGATCCGCCGCGTCAGGACGATGCCGGTAATCAGCGCGGCAATCTCGATCAGCACGAAGATGACCGCGACCACCCCGAACGCCACGAGGTACAGCCTGCTGAGCTCTCCGAGTGAAGAAAAAATTCGCGCGTTTAGACGCGAGGGCCGGGCGATGAAAAACGCCAGAACTGGACGCGATAGTTCCACTCTGCCGTCAGTCGCCACGAAGACGGAATCAAGCTTTGAAACCCCATTGAGGGCGGGGTCCACAAACCATTTCGCCGGCTGCAACTTGCGGCTCCGGGCGCTGATGCCGCCGGCTGTTTCGTACTCCATCCCGCCGGACGGAACAACGATGCCTTTGCGCTGCCCCCCGGTGAACCGTTCGAGGAGATTCAATTGGATGGGTCCCAGATCGGGCGCGATGGCGTCCAGAAACTCCGCAGTGACCGGAACGCGAAGCGAGACTACGCGGATGTCTCTTTGCTTTCGAACGATGCGAAGCCCGGTGAGATACATCTTTCCGCCCTGCTGCACGAGCCCCGCGAAATCCGTTCTTCCGGGAGGAGCGATCTTCCGCAGCAGTGTGGCGTCACCCGAAAATTCGATGGTCATCCCCGGCAGGTCGCGGTCGTGCACCGCGTGCGCTTGCGCCGACAGGATACGTTCGGCCGCTTCCTCGGAAATACCCGGCGGAATGGTTTCGAGCGCCGCCGCGATGTGTTCGGCCCCGTCGGCCAGCATGTCCACTCGGTGATGAATATCTTCATAGAGCAGATAGGCGCCAAGCTGACCGTACAAAATGAGGCCGGCCAGCACAGCCAGGGACAGCAGCAGCAGAACCGGAACAACGGCGATGAACAGGTAGGCGACAATCAGCCGGTTCCGCAGGCTCCAAAGCAGCCGTGAACGCGACCATCCGATGAGCCGGAAAACCAGATAGATCGCGGCCAGGATCGCGAGAAACTTTACAAAACCGCTGACGCCGCCCACGGGCATCCACCGCTCCAACACCAGCAAACCGGCGCCGAGCAGCACGAAGATTACCGCGGCCACGTCCAGCCGCGACACCCGCCGCCAGACTACGCGTAAGTTGAAAAGGACCTGGCTCATGAAGGCTGACCGCGAACTGTTACTTTACCTGAAGAGGGGAAGAGAGCAGAAGCATAACTCCACCGGAGCGATGGCCAGTTCTTGGACACGCGCCCGGCGAACTGGCGCAGGCGCCGGTGAAGATCCGCCACAACGCCACCGAGAACGGCCGATCAGCTCAATCCGCGGACGCGGCTGTGCTTCACGCTGTAGGTGAAATAAACCACCAGGCCGATGATCAACCAGGCGATCAAGCGCGCCCAATTGATCCAGCCCAGCTTGTACATCATGTAGCCGTTGAAAATTATTCCCATGATGGGAACGAAGGGCACCCACGGGGTTCGGAACGGCCGGGCCTGTTCGGGATTCGTCCGCCGCAGCACAAGCACGGCGATGCACACGATCACGAAGGCCAGCAGCGTGCCGATCGAGACGAGCTGTCCCAGGAGGCCGATCGGGAACGCGCCCGCGATGAACATCGCCACGATACCTGTGATGATCGTTGCGATATACGGAGTCTTGAAGCGCGGATGCACCTTCCCGAACACCGCGGGGAGCAGTCCATCGCGAGCCATCGTGAAGAAGATGCGAGGCTGTCCGAGCAG
>JBGOWC010000030.1:0-10843 GCA_041478415.1 Terriglobia bacterium | reverse complement strand
TCATCTTGGCGTGAAATTCGCAGCAAACCACGCCGTCCCCGAGATCGATCAGGCTCGCGCCTGCGTTGCGTTCGATTTCCCGGCCCGCATCCTTGAGTGACTTCAGGATCAGGATGCCTCTCGGATCTTCAACCGGCCTTGCGGCGCTGCTCGCGAAATCGAAGCACGAAGTCTTTCCCTTCTCCGTTTCGTAAAAAGATTTCCGCCCGGAAGCGAGCAGCTTCGCGATGAGCGGCGGCAGTTGCCGGCCTTCCTTCTCGATCTGCGCGGAAAATTCCTGCACGCCGATGGCGTCCATAATTTCAAACGGCCCGAGCTCCCAGGCAAAACCCCATCGCAGAGCGCGGTCTACGTCGGCGATATTGTCTGAAATTTCGGGAATGCGCCGCGCTGCGTAGAGACACATCTCCGACAGCGCGCCCCAGAGAAATTTCTGCGCCTTGTCGGCGGGCTGTCCTGCGAGGACCGGTCCAACGAGCGCGCGAAGCCGTTCGCGCGTGTCCTCGATGGTCTTGCCCACGTCGATGGAAGCGAATTTCGCCTTCTGCCGCGGACGGTACTCCATCGTGTTTACATCCAGGGTGAGAATCTCGCTCTCGCCGCCTTTTTTCACGCGCTGGTAAAAGCCTTTGCCGGTCTTGTCGCCGAGCATGCCGCGCCGCGCCATCTCTTCCACCAGCGTCGGCACGCGATAGCTCTCGCGCGATTCATCATTGGGCGCGGTTTCGTAAATATTTTTCACCACGTGCTGGAGGATGTCCAGGCCAACGATGTCCGCGGTGCGAAACGTCGCCGATTTCGGCCAGCCCACCGCGGGGCCGGTGCACGCGTCCACTTCCTCGACGGTCATTCCGAGCGATGCCATCAGCCGCAGCGCGTTCAACATCGAAAACGTGCCGATACGGTTGGCGATGAAGTTCGGCGTGTCTTTCGCGATGACCACGCCTTTTCCGAGCCGCCGGTCGCAGAAATCGCTGAGCGTTTCGACCACGTCGGGCAGCGTCTTCGGACCGGGAATGATCTCGACCAGCCGCAAGTAGCGCGGCGGATTGAAAAAGTGCGTTCCGGCCCAGTGCTGCTGGAATTCCTCGGGCATGCCTTCGGCGATCAGATGGATCGGCAGGCCGGATGTATTGGAAGTGATGATCGCGCCGGGTTTGCGGTGCTGCGCGACGCGAGCGAGCAGCTTGCGCTTGATCTCGAGATTTTCCGCGACGACCTCGATGATCCAATCGGCCTCGGCGCAGCGCGCAAGATCATCCTCGAAATTGCCGATGACGATGCAGTCGGCGAGCGCGGGAGTAAAAAAAGCCGCCGGACGCGATTTCTTCGCCGCTTCGAAGCCCGCGCGCACGATGCGATTGCGCTCCGTTGAAGACGCGCCGGCAGGGAGATCCGGCGGCACGATGTCCAGAAGAATGCAGGGCAGCCCGGCGTTCGCGAAGTGCGCGGCGATCCGCGAACCCATGGTCCCCGCGCCCAGCACGACCGCCTTCTCGATGCGCCGTTTCATGGACTGTTCTCCCCTACCGCCCCGCCGCTGGGCAGGTTACAAAACCGGCATCTCCGGGTCAAACGAAACATCTCTCCAGGGCCTCGGCCACGATACAGTTTATATAGCATGCTGGCGAGAAAAGTAGTCAACGCGCTCGGATGGCTGCGCGGCGCCGCGGACAAGTTTCGCTCGTTCGCCAACTCCGGTGAACAACCCGACGGCGCGCGGCCGCGACTCGGCGTGGCCCTTTCCGGCGGCTTCGCGCGGGGGATCGCGCACATCGGCGTGCTGCGCGTGCTGCGTGATGCGGGGATCACCGTGGACTGCGTCGCCGGAACGAGCGTCGGCGCGCTCATCGGTGCGGCCTACTGCGCGGGAACGTCGCTCGAAGATATGGAGCGCCTTGCGCTCGAGACGCATTTCGCTGATTTTGGCCGCTGGACGCCTTCCTGGCTCGGGCTCGCCACGAACAAGCGCATGGAGGGATACCTCGCTCGCATGACTCCTGCGAAGACGTTTGAGGAATTGGTGACGCCCTTCGCCATCGCCGCTACGGACTTGAACGCCGGCGTCGCCGTTTATTACACGCGCGGTCCGCTCGCGCCGCCGATGCGCGGCTCCTGCTCCTACCCGGGCTTGTTTGTCCCCATCGAATATGAAGGGCGAACGCTCGTGGACGGTTTCCTCGCGGCGCCCGTGCCGGTCGAAGGCGCGTTGCTTCTCGGCGCGGACGTCGTCATCGCCGTGTTCCTCGAAGCCGGAAGCGTCGAGCATCCGCGAACCGTCGGTGACGTCATCAGCCGATCGTTCACGATCATTCAAGGCCGCGCCGATCTCAACTGGCGCGAACAGGCGGACGTGCTGATCGAGCCCGACGTGCATCCCTTCGTCTGGGATGACTTCACCCGCACTCCCGAGCTCATCGCCGCAGGCGAGGACGCGACGTTGCGAGCGTTGCCGCTCATTCGGGAAAAGCTCAGAGAATTCGAGAAGCAATCCGCCTGATTTCGCAGGCGCCCGCGGGAATCAGCCGCGCGTAGGGGCGACGCGGGCTTCGACTTCGACGGGTTTGCCGTTGCCCTTTCCTGTTTTTGTGAGCCACGCGCCCAACGACTCCGCAAATCGCTCCGGCGTCACGCGGAAACTTATTTCCACACGGCCTTCGCCGGTCGGCAGCGTATCGTCAAACTCCGCCGCATTCGTGAAATTGCGCATGCAAAACTGATCCAGCCATTCGAGCGGGCACGGCCGCCGCTCGCCGTCCACAACCACGGTCACATGCAGCTCTTGCGCGTACATGGCCGGAGTATAGCAGGCGGGTGAAACAAGCAAGGGCGACATGCAAAGGATGGAGGAGGAGCAAGCGTAAGCTCGCTCCTCTCGGTGAATGTGAGTAGGGACGGGAAGCCTAGCGAAAAACCAAGCCGATCCGCACCTGCCATGCGTGCAGAACCGGTCCGCTGGTGTTGATGTGATCGCGGCCCTCGATGCGCAGTGCCAGCCTCTCTTTAAACCAGTAATGAAAGCCGGCGCCGTAGTTCGCGAGGTTCGCCGCGCTGTTATTCGCGAACGAGCGCGTATAGCCCGCGGTGACAAACGGCACGAATCTTCGCTCGTGTGTGGAACTCACGAAGTGATACGCGCCGTTGAAGGACGCCAGGCCGATCCCGTTGCTGAAGCTGCTTGTGGGAGCGTGATAGCCGACATCCACCCCGGCCGCGAAGCCTTTGTAGATCATCAGCTCACCCCCAACACCGAGGCCGATGGCGCCCACGCTGTTGCCCCCGCCGCTGAAGGCGCCGGGAGCAACATACACGTAGCCGTGACCCCGATAGGAATCGCCGCGCACTTGTGCCCTGCTGGGAACCGCCGCGGCTATGAACAAGAGCCCAAGGACCCAAAGTTTCCACTTATTCATGGATAATCTCCCCTCATGTGAAGTTGAAGCGCGGCCGCGCTCTGCTCCATTTGATGCATGTGAAGCCCCATGCGCAGTTCTCGGATAACACCCCAAGAATCTGGGACTTGTCGAGACCCTGGCGCTTGCTGGGGCTGAACGCCCTGTCAGGTATTTCTGACAGGGTCGCCGGGAAGCGCCGAAGAGCGCAATGAGGCTCGCTTGCCAGTAGTGGCGGAGCTGCCGTAAACTGTGCGCTCGCGGATTCAAATCGCCTGCCGGACTGGACTTGCGCCCCCAAGTTGTTTGATCGCGGCTGGCGAGGCCGCGTCCGAACGCTAAGGAAGCCAAGGAGACCCTGGAGAATCGTTGAGCACGCCGCTCGATCGCTGGGTGGAAGAAACGGCGCGGCTGACCAAGCCGGAGCGCATCGTCTATTGCGACGGTTCCGAAGCGGAAAATCAGCGCGTGCTCGCGGAAATGGTCGGCGAATGCGATTCCCTCGAGCTGAACGAAAAAACCTACCCGAACTGCTACTTGCACCGCAGCAATCCGAACGATGTCGCGCGCACGGAGAATGTGACCTTTATCTGCTCGCGCACGAAAGACGAAGCCGGGCCGACCAACAACTGGATGGCGCCGCCGGAAGCGAAGGAAAAAGTCGGCACGCTGTTTGACGGCGCCATGCGCGGGCGGACGATGTACGTCGTGCCGTACATCATGGGGCCGGCTGCTTCGCCCATCAGCAAGATCGGCGTCGAAATCACCGATAGCCCGTACGTTGTGGCCAGCATGCGCATCATGTCGCGCATGGGCCGGGTCGCGATGGATCGGCTCGGCGCGTCGGCTGAATTCGTCCCCGGTCTGCACTCGCTGGGCGACCTCAATCCGCAGCGGCGATTCATCGTGCACTTCCGCGAAGAAAAATTGATCTGGAGCATCGGCTCCGGCTACGGCGGCAATGCGCTGCTCGGAAAAAAATGTTTTGCGCTGCGCATCGCCAGCATGATGGCCCGCGAGCAGGGCTGGATGGCCGAGCACATGCTGATTCTCGGGCTCGAATCGCCCGGCGGCAAAGTGATCTACGTGGGCGCGGCATTTCCGAGCGCGTGCGGAAAAACGAATCTGGCGATGATGGTTTCCGCACTCGAGAACCAGGGCTATCGCGTGTGGACCGTGGGCGACGACATCTCCTGGATGAAGATCGCTGAAGACGGCTACCTGCATGCGATCAATCCCGAGGCGGGATTTTTTGGCGTGGCACCCGGAACGGGCAAGAAGACAAATCCGAACGTGATGGGCGCGCTGAAAAGGAATTCGCTTTTCACGAACGTGGCGATTACGCCGGCGCGGGAGCCGTGGTGGGAAGGAATCGAAAGCAATGTGCCCGCGGGGCTCATCAACTGGAAAGGCGAAGCGTGGGACAAGTCGAAAGGGCCGGCGGCGCACCCCAACTCTCGCTACACCGTGCCGGCGCAGCAAGCGCCGTGCATTTCGCCGAAGTGGGAGGATCCGGCCGGCGTACCGATCTCGGCATTTATTTTTGGCGGACGCCGCGCGCGGCTCGCGCCGCTTGTGTATGAAGCATTCGATTGGCAGCACGGAGTGTTCGTCGCCGCGACGATGGCGTCGGAAACGACCGCAGCGGCAACGGGCGCGGTGGGCGTGACGCGCCGCGACCCCATGGCCATGCTTCCCTTCTGCGGCTACAACATGGCGGATTATTTCCGGCATTGGCTGGAGATGGGGAAAAAGATTCCCAAGCCGCCGAAGATTTTTCACGTGAACTGGTTTCGCCGCGGCGCGGATGGAAAATTTCTCTGGCCGGGATTCGGCGAAAACGTGCGCGTGCTGAAGTGGATTCTCGAACGCGTGGAAAACCGCGGAGCCGCGCAGGAAACTCCGATCGGGTACGTGCCCGCGCGCGGAGCGCTCACGCTCGACGGTCTGAAGATTTCTCCCGAAGCGATGGACGAATTGCTGCGCGTGAATTCTTCCGATTGGGAACCGGAACTCGCGGACACGAAAGAGTTTTTCAAGAAGTTTGCCGATCGGATGCCGCAAGAAATTCTCGAAGAACACCGCAAATTGGTTCACCGTTTCGAGCGCACCGCCGCCGCGCAAAGCTAAGTAACTCCAGGAAAAAATATTTTTGAGAATATTTTTCAGGTTGCCCCAGGAAAGGGCGTTTTGGCGGTTCCTGAGCCGAGGCGGCACTGATTCTAAAGGAGTTAGGGGAATGAAAAGTGCGATTTATAGACAAATGAATTTTTCTTGACAAATTCATTTGTCTATAAAAAGAGGTCTGTGGAGAGCGGTTGGAGACGGCGTCATTGACCATGAGTTGGCAGCGTTGTAGCATGCGCCTCCTCATGCAAAGGAGTTGACGGATGGGCGGTCGCCGAAAAGTCGCGGCAGTGTTGGAGGTTTTTGGCGTCTATTTGGCCGGACAGCTGGTGATGCTGCTTCTAGCCGGCGCGGTTCGCATCGAGCTGACGAATCCACTCACGCACCTGACGGCGAGCGCCTCGAATGCCGAGCTCCTGTCGGCAAGCGGACAACTCACGAAGCTCCTGGTCGCGCAATATGCGGGATGGTTCCTGCTGATCGTGCCGATCGGCTGGTGGTACCGCCGAAGCGGGCTCAAAGAGTACGGACTCACGCGGGCCGGACTGCCGTTAGGCCGATTGCTCTTACTCGGGGTGGCGACAGCGCTTGTGACTTTTTGGCCGAATCGGCTGCTCGAAATTCTGAATACGCTGAAGCCTCTGGGAGAGACAGCGCCGTGGCGGCAAGCTTTGTTCGACATGTCCTGGAGGCGATGGGAGTTTTGGGCCTTCACCGCGGTGGGCAGCTACGTTGTGCCACCGATCGTCGAAGAGTTGTTCTACAGAGGCTACTGCCAGCGGCGGCTCGCCGAGGATCTGGGCCAGGGGACGGCAATCGTTACGGTAGCGGCCCTGTTTGTCTTCTCGCACGGGCAATACTTAATCGGGAATGTCTACAACGTTGGCATGCTGCTTTCGCTGCTGATCGGCGCGCTGGGGCTGGGCATCCTGTTCGCGTACACACGCTCACTGATTCCTTCGATGGTGGCGCACGCGCTCATCAATATTCCCGCGGCGGGGATATGGCAATGGATCGTGGTCGCGATCATGATTCTCGGCGCGGTTCGGTTTGGACCAAGCGCGCTGCGAGCGGCGGGCAAGGTGTTTCAAGGGACTGCCGCGGCGCCGGCGATTCTCCTCGCGATCATCGGCGGGGGCTACGCCGTGGCCGCCAATCGGATAGAAGTCATGCCATTCGTTGCACTGGCCGCGCTGGCCACAGCGCTCGTGCTGGAGGCGCTGGACCGGCGGGCGCGGCGACAGATTCGAGCGTAGCGAGAAAATCGGTTCTCCCGTAGAATTGCGCCTCCCGGTAGATTCAAGGGAAGATGGCGGATGCGTACACTCGCTAGGACGACGTGTTTTTTCATTGTTGTAGCGATTTCTTCCATCGCTGTTTCCACCTCAAGTCAAGCGACCGTGACACCCTCCACGGGAACGGCGAGTCAAGCGGTGACCGGTTCTCAATTCCGAGTTCTGCGGTCTGTATCCGGCTCGACGGGACACGAAGTGGAAGGGCGACTGGTGATGGATGACCCGCGCAGCGTATTCACGGCCGGGAAAGACGCGAAAGTCATTGTCTATTTCGAGTGGGAGGGTCCGCTTGGACCGCACCACTTCGAAGGCCTCTGGAAAAGCCCCGAGGGCAAGATCGTTCTCATCTCCGACTTTCGATACGAGGCGACCAAGAAGCAGTACTCCGGCTATTGGACGATGCTGCTTTCCGAGACGGCGCCGTCGGGCGAGTGGACGCTGGAAGCACGGATTGACGGCGAATTCGGCGGGAGACACAGTTTCGTCATCACGTCTTCGCCTACTACGGCGCCCGCTGCCACTCCAGCGCGTCAAACGTTGACGACTGCGGAGCTTTATCAGAAGGCTCAGGCGGCCAGTGTGTTCATCGAAAAGCTAGCACTTGATGGAACGGTTCTCGACCGCAGCAGCGGCTTCTGGATCGGTGGCGATACCATCCTGACTGCCTTTGAAGCGCTGGACGGATCTGTGTCTCTTCGCATTGTTTCTCGGGACGGCGGCCGACCGACAACCGACCAAGTTGTGGCGTGGAATCGTTGGCAGGACTGGGCGATGCTGAGAGTGCCGCGCGCCTCCGGGCCATTTCTCAAACGCGCCGCAGCGAACTCCGTCAACGTTGGAGATCATCCCGTGTTTCTTGAAACGGGAGTGGCAGGCTCACGATTGACCGATGGCACGATCACCGGGAAGAGCACGTTTCCTCGTGCCGGGGAACGATTCTTACTCGTTTCGGCCGCCACAGCGACCTCCATCGGCGGACCGCTGCTCGATGAGTATGGGGACTACGTGGGCATCGTTGGAGGGACGATCCTTCCGGGTGCGAGCTCTATGAAGATTCGCGACCTGATGGGGGAGACCGCGTCAGGCAAAGGCGGTTCGATGATCATCGAGACGGGCGCAATGGCTGTTCCCATCTCCCAAATCCTTGACACCCAACCGTCGGCTATTACAACAACGTCTCTGGCTGAACTGTATCGCCGAGGCGAATTCTTGGCGCCTATCGCGAAGTCAAACCTGATTGGCTTCGCGCAGCTTGCAGTCTTGTCGGGGAAAGGGTCGAACCGACTGAAGTTGCCTCGCGAATACAGGTGGATCTTCAGCCGCCGCGACGGTAACGCCACGGTCCTAGTCAATTGGCAACCCACAAGCAAAGTGAAGTCCAAGGCCGTGCTGCGAGTTTTTAATGGAGACAATCAGAAAGTCGCGGAGTCAAAGGCGGACAACCTCAATTTGTCGCCCGGAAACTTCATCGAGTCTTCGTGGGACATTCCGCTGGCGAATCTCACGCCTGCGATTTACCGCGTTGATGTCTTTCTCGGAGACCAACCCGTGTGGCGGGACTTCTTTCGGGTGACGGAGTAGAACCAGTCCGCCGACATCCTTTGAGATGGATTCCAGCATGGAGCGCAGGGCCCGCTGCGATCCAACAGGCAGGGAGATCCTTCGGACAAAAGCGGCGGCGATCCGTCGCTGCGCTCTGGATAAAGCCGCCGCACTCCAAGAAACCTCAAATCGAGAATTTCAATAGAGCCAGGGTATTTCTAGTTTTCGTTCGACGCCGCCGGCGCCGCCCTTCGACCCCGAACTGCCTGGGGCCTCAGGCGGAACGGTGACGGGTGCGCTTGTCGGGGACGGGGGAGGAGTCGTCGGCGTCAAGCGGAGCGGGAGTTTGTTCCGCTGCGAAATCGGGGCGCGATTCGAGGAGGCGGACGCAGCGGTTCCAGCGGAGGATGGAGTCGTCGTTGCCGTGAGGGCGGACTTTTTCGGCTTCGGCGAAGCAGCGCATGGCTTCTTCGAGGAGCGGGAGAAGCGTGTGGGCGGGGCGACCGGCGCGAAGCTGAACCTTGACGCGGCGCTCGTGGAGCAGTCCGGTGTAGTAAAGCCGTTCGTAGGGCTCGCGCAGAGCGGTGAAGACGGAGGCGACTTCGGCATAGCGGTCGGTGCCTTCACCGGTGAACTGGTCGGTGATGGAGAGGCCGAGCATGCGGCGAGCGAGCTGGTGCTCGGGGTCCACGGCCAGAATGTCGCGGCAGATGGATTCGGCCTCTTCGGGTTCGTTGAGATAGCGATAGAGCTCGACCTTGGCAAGGGCTTCGGCGATGCCGGCTTTGGAGATGGATTTTAGTTCGGGTGACATAGGGCCTCCTAAGAGAGCGGTCCGAAAACCGGCGGCAAGATGCCGGCGATATCCTTCTTGCCTGACCCGTGATCCGCCGGGATCGTCATTGGATGAGATCCTTCGGGCATCCTCGTCGGATGCCCTCAGGATGACACCCAGCGAATTCCGGCGCTACGTGCCGCGGATTTTGCGGACGAGCATGGTCAACGGATCGTAGAACTGGTCCACGACGCGCTCCTTGAGCGGAATGATGGCGTTGTCGGTGATATGAATCTCTTCGGGGCAGACCTCGGTGCAGCACTTGGTGATGTTGCAGAGGCCGATGCCGAGCTGGTCTTTGAGAAGCGCGGCGCGATTGCCGCCGTCGAGGGGATGCATTTCGAGTCCGGCGACGCGCACGAAAAAGCGCGGGCCGCCGAACGCGTCCTTCTTGTGGTGGTCGCGAAGAACGTGGCATACGTCCTGGCAGAGAAAACATTCGATGCACTTGCGGAATTCCTGAACGCGGTCGGCGTCCTCCTGGAAGAATTTCCACTCGACGCCGGGGCGCGGCTCAAACGCAGGAATCTGGCGGTTGACTTCATAGTTCCAGGAGACGTCGGTGACGAGGTCCTTGATGATCGGAAAGGCCTTCATGGGATTGACAGTGATAGGCGCGTCGCGGGGAAGATCGTCCATGCGGGTCTTGCACGTGAGGCGTGGGCGGCCATTCACTTCGGCGGAGCAGGAGCCGCACCTGCCGGCCTTGCAGTTCCAGCGGACGGCGAGATCCGGCGCGAGATGGCCCTGGATGTAGTGCAGCGCGTCGAGGACGACCATGCCGGGAGCGACGGGGACGCGATATTCCACGGGCGCGCCGCCGTCGGCGTCGCCGCGGAAGACGTGAAGAACGGCTTCAGGCATAGGCACCTCCGAAAGGAACAAAGCCAAGAAATTCCCGCCCTCTAAAGAGGGCGGCTACAACTCACGTTGTACTACTCTTCAGCCAAGATCTGTTTCAACTCACCGGGCATTTCGGATACCGGCGACTGGCGAAGAGACATTTTTTCGCCGTCGCGCGCGATGACGTTGTTTTGCTTGCCCCAGGCCAGATCGAAACTCGGAAAATCGGTGCGGCTGTGCGCGCCGCGGCTCTCTTTGCGCGCGAGAGCGCTGCGCGTGACCGCTTCGGAGACAATCAGCATGGATTTCAGGTCGCGGGCGAGGTGCCAGCCGGGATTGAACAATCGCGAGCCTTCGACGCGAACACGCGCGGCGCGGGCCTTGAGCTTGTCTAATTCTACGAGAGCTTTCTTCAAATCGGCCTCATTGCGGAAAATGCCCACGAGGTTGTGCATGACTTCCTGCAAATCGCGATGGATGGCGTAGGGGTCCTCGCCATCGGTGCGGGCGAAGGGATCGAGGAGCTCGCGCTCGGCTTGCTCGATCTGAGCGGAATCGAGGGACGGCGACGAAGTTTTCTTAGCGTGGTCGGCGGCGGCAAGTCCGGCACGGCGGCCAAATACGAGAAGGTCGGAGAGCGAATTGCCGCCGAGACGATTGGAGCCGTGGAGGCCCGCGGCGGCTTCACCGGCGGCGAAGAGGCCGGGGACGGTGGACGCCGCGGTTTCGGCGTCCACGCGAATGCCGCCCATCATGTAATGACACGTGGGACCGACCTCCATCGGGCCCTTGGTGATGTCCACGTCGGC
>JBGOWC010000323.1:0-3091 GCA_041478415.1 Terriglobia bacterium | reverse complement strand
CTTCTCCTTCGGGTTTATAGACAAATGAATTTGTCAAGAAAAATTCATTTGTCTATGATTTGCCCTTCCGCCGCCCGTAAGTCCTTTGTTCTCAGCGAGGCGTCGCTCCGAAAACCGCAAAAAGTCGCAAAAAAGCCTTTTCCCTGGGCAACACACTTCTGCCCCATTTTGCAGCAGCGCAAAAAAGATTCGTGACGCCGCGGAGAATTAAGAAGAAGAAATGAAGGGAAGGCGGGATCGCTTACTGCACGCGCTGCGTCTGGCTTTCCGTTCCGACCAGCGTGTCAAAGATCGCCAGCACGTGCCGGCGGTATTCGATCATTCGTTCAAATAGATCGCGCAGCTCCGGCTGCCGCTCCGCTTCTTTGCTCCACCCGGCCATCACTTGCGGCGGCACGGCGATGTCCATCCGTAATTTCTCCGGCGAATGCCCGCGCAAAAACAGCCCGTAGAAAAACGCCGCTTCGCGCTGCGGGAAATCGAAGTCGTGGAAGACTTCGGTCGGCACGAGTTGTGGCATCGTGGACATGCGAAAGTGCAGTTTACCCAAAAGCGTTCCGGCGTCAAGTAGTACGCTCTAGTTTCTGCCGCGAGTCAGTCACCGGGGTATTCCCCGGCGTCACCCAGCGCTATTGCCGTTTCCGATTCGTGGGCAAGATCGCTCGCTGCACTGCGGCCGCGGGCGAATAGAATAGGGCAGCGGGAGTGAGCTTTCGATGTGTGCTCGTCGTCGAATCGGAATCGTTGTCAAGTGGCTGCTGGCCGCGCTTGTGGTTTCGTATCCGCTTACGGCCGGTGGGCAAACATCGCTTCCCGCAAATCTTCCGGAGCATCCGCGCTACGCGATCGCCCACTTTGGCGACCGCCTGGGGCTCGGCGCCGCCACGGTGACCGCGCTCGCGCAGGATCCCTTGGGTTTTCTCTGGATCGGCACGCAGACCGGCGTCTATCGCTACGACGGCGCAAGCGTGCATCACTACGGGCCGGAGGAAGGCCTGCCCGGGCAGCATGTGAGCCAGATACTTGTCGCGCCCGACGGCACGCTGTGGGTTCGCACAACGAAAGTCGTCGCGCGCTTCACTGGCGAGCGATTTGTTCCTGCTCCGATTCTGGATAGCGGCGAAAATCTTCGCGACGGCGCGCAAACCTTCACCGTCAGCCAGAACGGAACTCTCTTCCTCGCCACCGAGCGAGGAATCCTCCGGCTGCGGACTTCGAATTCCAACCGCGAAGCCGTCGCCGAAGCACAGGATGTTTCCCTCGCCAACGCCGGCGCCATTGTGCGCGGACCGGACGACACCATCTGGTTTTCGGCGAATCGCCGGATCTGGCGCTTCCGTCCCGGCGAAGAGACGGCGGAGTTTTTCTGCGCTCTCCCGGCGGAGTCCGGCGGCGTGCTCGCTCTTGTGGCGGACGCGCACAAACGCCTCTGGGTGCGGACGCTTTCGCATCTCGGTTCCATCGAATTGAAAAACGGCGCGGCGCGCGAGCTTGTCCTCCACGACGCCGGCGTTCCCGGCGCGAATATGTATGGCGCGCCGAGCCTCGACCGCGAAGGCAATCTCCTCCTGCCGACGTCTTCGGGACTCTTCCGCTGGGCCGAGGATCATTGGCAAGTGACCGATCATCAGAGCGGCCTCACCAGCAGCGCGGTCTTTGCGGCCCTCGAGGATCGCGAGGGCACCATCTGGGTGGGACTGGCCGGCGCGGGACTCGATCGCTGGCCCGGCTCGGAGCGCTGGTCGGGATGGACGGACGCGGACGGCCTTCCGGACGCGCTGGTCCTGCGCGTCCTTCGCGATGCGCGCTCGCGTCTCTGGGTGGGCACGAACAACGGTCTTGCCGCGTGGGATCCGGCGGTGAAGCGCTGGCGGACATGGACTTCTGCGAATGGACTCGCGGGCAGCGGCGTGACGGAACTCGTGCGCACGCCGGACGGCGCACTCTGGCATCTCTGTTATCACGTGGGCGTGACACGCATTGACGCTTCGCCTGCGGAGCCCGCACTTCGCCGCGTGCCGCACGCGGGAGAATGGCCGGTCGTCGGGATGGCCGCTGCGCGGGACGGTTCCGTCTGGATCAGCACCGAAAACGGTTTAAGCAATTTGCGATTCGAGCGCGGGACATTCCACGAACAAAGCGTGCCGATCCCGCCCGAGGCCACCCGAAGAGTCCGCGCGCTTGCGTTCGATGCGAGCGGCGCGCTCTGGACCGGCGGGCCCGCCGGCCTCGCGCGCTATTCGAATGGCCCGGGTGGCCAGTGGCGCACGTACGGCAAAGCCGACGGGTTGCTCGGCGAAAACGTGCGCGACCTCCGGTTCCTCGGGGAAAACGAACTTTGGATCGGTTATCAGGACGAAGACGCCGCAACGCGCGCGCGCATCCAGCCGGATGCACGGCTCGCGACGGAACACATTGCAAAGGGCGTCTGCGCGCTGGGCATGGACCGCAGCCGCCAAGTGTGGCTCGAACTCCAGCAAGGCGCGGGCCGGTGGCGGACCGATGGCACGCTGCGGCACTTCACGCAGGCCGACGGCTTGCTCTGGGACAACGTCAACTGCGGCGCATTCTGGCAGGACGCGGACGGTGCGGTATTGATCGGCAGCAGCCGCGGCCTCGTGCGGTACGACCCCGCGCAGGAAATCGCCGCGCCGCAGCCTCCGCCCGTGGTCATCACTTCGGCAAAATTCGGCAACCACGAGCGCCTCGCTGAAAACAACGCGCGGGTTCTCCATCAGGACGGCACGTTTCAGGTTGAATTTGCGGCCATGACGTTTCGAGATTCCGACCGGCTGCAATGCCGCTACCGGCTGCGCGATCTGGAAAACGATTTCACGGAGACCAGCCAGCGCGTGGCGCGTTACGCCTCGCTCCCCTCGGGTGAATACACTTTTGAAGTGAGCTGCGGTTCGAACGAGCTCGGCTGGAGCGCGCAGCCCGTTACGTATTCGTTCGTCCTGGAACCGCCATGGTGGCAGGAAAGCTGGGCGCGCCTGACGGGCGTGCTCCTGGCGCTCATCGCCATTTGGGGCTACACGCAAGTACGGACGCGCCGCCTGCGCCGCGAGCGCGCGCGACTCGAGGAGGCGGT
>JBGOWC010000085.1:0-7249 GCA_041478415.1 Terriglobia bacterium | reverse complement strand
CCAAATGCGCGGGAGCACTCCCGGCGCGAGGAGCGTGCCGCCCAGCGCCATGTCCGGGTGCAAGTCGCGGATGTTGTATACGTACGGCTTGCGCTTCAGCAGCGCGACAATCGCGCCGACGATGCCTTCGAAAGGCGGATCGGTCATGGCCAAAACCACGTCGCACGGCAAGAACAGCGCGCGGGGCACGGCGAGCGTCACGTAGCTGAGATAGTTGAGCACGCGCTTCTTCATCTGCATGCGCGGATAATCGGTCGAGCCGACGCGGACGATCGTCACGCCTCCGATGGTTTCCATTTGCGAGAGGCGCCAAGGGCGGCGCTCGGCGGGGTCGTAGGAAGGCCGGCCGGAGAGAACCGTGACGTCGTGGCGCAGGGCCAGAGCTGCAACCACGGTCGCCGCCATTTTCGCCGTCGCCGAGGTATCCGGCGGGTAATACAGATTCAGCAGGAGAATTCGCACCGCAGAATTGTACAGAACTCAGCGACTGGCAGCGGATACGGAGTGAGGAATACGTCCGCACTCGTTACGATCGTTCCAGGAGGTAGTGGGACACAATCCATTCGCTGCCGCCGCGATGGCCCCAGAGCTCCCAGCGAGCGAGGGTCGCGCGGCGTTCTGCTGCGCGGCCCTTTTCCTTTCAGCGAATCACTTCTGCATCGGATCTTCGGAGACCGCGCTGGTGTGATCGTGAATGATGCGCCAGCCCTCCGGAAATCGCTGGAGCACAAGCGAGAACACGCCGCCGATGTCTCCCTGGGTGCGCGTCAGATGCCAGCGGCCCAAAATCAGCGCAGCGTCCGAGCCGAGGAAGCGGACTTCGAGGCCCGAGAAATCAAGCTGTCCCATGGCGGCGCGATCGGGATAATTTTTCTTGTATCGCGCCAGAACGGCATCCCACCCGCGATGAACTCCGCTGCTTCCGGAGAAAGTCAGCTCGGGCGAATGCCAGTAGCCTTCGACAAACTTATCGAGGTTGGCCTGGTTCCAAGCCGCTTGCTGGTCGCGGAGAATCCGCTCGATGGCGCGCTGGTCCGCGGCGCGCGAACTGGCTGCTTGTTTGTCCCGAGCCGCCCGAGCCGGAATCCCGAATGACGGCGCAAGGGCCACGCTCGAGAGAAGCAGAACGATGCGAAGGGTATTGCCTGTGGTCATGACATCTTCCTCAAAACCTGGCGTTGCGCTCCTTGCTACGTTTCGGTTCGCAACAAGAGATTCAGTTCGGTGGCACGCCCGAGAAGTTTGAGAGCGCCGAGCTCGCGGAAGCGCGCAGCGCGCTTCCCGTAGCCGTGGGCGCCGCGCGGCAGGATGGCCAGGAACGGCACCCCGGCATCGCGCGCGGCGAGCGCATCGTCCACGTTATCGCCGACGTAAAGCGCGGTCGCGGGATCTCGACCGGCGACAATCTTTCGCAGTCCTTCCGGGTCCGGTTTCACGCGCATGACGTCATCCATCGTCACGACGCAGCGGAAATGCGGCGTCGCCGGCCAGCGGTCGAAGGTGTGGCGGAATTCCCGGCGCGTGCGTCCGGTAAATATGTTGAGCTCAAAGCGGCTCGCCCAGCGCTCGATCTGCCGCGGCGTGACGAGCAGCTTCTCGTTGCGGACATTGCCGGGTCTGCCGTTTGCGCCCCAATAAAACTCGTCGAATGCCGCGTGCGCCTGCTCGTACGTCGTCGGCCGGCCAAGCTGGGTCGCCCAGTCCGCGGTCATCCGCCAGTCGTCGTTGTAACCCGGACGGCTCTTCCACTCATGGAGCTCGGCGTAGGTCACGCGGCGGCCGCTGAGATGCCGAACCGTATCGAGCGCCGAACGCCAGTACGTCCCGCGCACGTCCACGAGCACGCCGTCCACGTCGAAGATCAGGATTTGCGGTTGGGCGGGCAGGGGCTTGCGGCGGCGCGATGTCGGCACATGTCCCCTTTCGAGAAAGGAAAAGTGTCGCCGCAGAGCAGGCGAAGGTCAAGCCGCAGCGGTTGCTGGCGCTTTGGCGCCCTTGCTACAATTGCCCGGTCAGAGCCGTGGCCGAAGGGGACGCACCGTGGGACAGCCCCCGCTACAGAAATATTCTCTGCGCAGGGTTTCTAAAGGGCAAGACGGTCCGGGCAGAACGCGTGCGGCGGAGACCGCACTGAACGAGGAGCAGCTATGGCTGGATTTGCCGGCGTGGACTACATGGATTTCGATTCCCTCCTGAATGACGAGGAAAAACTGGCCCGGCAAACGGCGCGGGAGTTCGTGGACAACGAAGTCTTGCCGATCATCGAAAAACACAACCGCGAAGCTATGTTTCCAAAGCACCTGGTGCCGCAGCTTGGTGAACTGGGATTTTTCGGCGCCAGCCTGCACGGCTACGGCTGCGCGGGAATGTCCAACGTGGCCTACGGATTGGTGACGCAGGAGCTGGAGCGCGGCGATTCCGGTCTGCGCAGTTTTGTCTCCGTACAGAGCGCACTCGTAATGTATCCGATTTTCGCCTACGGCAGCGACGCGCAGAAGGACAAGTGGCTGCCGGCGCTGCAATCGGGCAAGGCCATCGGCTGCTTTGGCCTGACCGAGCCGCAATTCGGCTCCAACCCCGGCGGGATGCTCGCGCGCGCCGTCAAGAAGGGCAACAAGTACATCCTCAACGGAGAAAAGATGTGGATCACCAGCGGCTCGATTGCCGACGTCGCCGTGGTCTGGGCCAAGTGTGAGGACGAAAAGATTCGCGGCTTCCTGGTTGAGAAGGGCGCCAAGGGCTTCAAGACCTGGGACGTCCACGGCAAGTGGTCGCTGCGCGCGTCGGTGACGTCAGGTCTGGCGTTCACGGATTGCGAGATCCCGGAAGAGAGCCTGCTGCCGAACGTCGTTGGCCTGAAGGGCCCGCTGGGGTGCCTGAATCAGGCGCGCTACGGCATCGGCTGGGGTGCGCTTGGCGCAGCAATGGCCTGTTACGACACCGCGCTGCAATATGCAAAGACGCGCAAGCAGTTCGCCAACAAGCCCATTGCGTCGCACCAGCTCGTCCAGGAAAAACTCGCCTGGATGATCACGGAAATCACCAAGGGGCAGCTCCTGGCGCTGCACGTCGGCCGCTTGAAGGACAACAACAAGGTGGACCCGGCGCACATCTCGATGCTGAAGATGAATAACGTCGGCATCGCGCTCGAAACAGCTCGCAAGGCGCGCGACATCCTCGGCGCAAACGGCATCGTGGACGACTACTGCATCATGCGCCACATGAACAACCTCGAGTCCGTCTTTACGTATGAGGGCACGAACGATATCCATAAGCTCGTGATCGGCGAGCGCATCACCGGAATTGCCGCTTACGTCTAGACCGGCGGCACGCGCCGCCGGCCGCATCGCTGGAGGAAACGCGGATGAAACTGTCCGTACCTGCACTGCGCTATGCATTTCTGGGTGTTGCACTTCTTGCGGCGGGGTGCGTCTCGGTGTGCGCGCAAGAGCCCGCCGCGGCGCCCGCACGGCCGGAAAAGCCGAAAGTCCGCGCCATCACGGCGTTCATCAATCTCGATCGAGCGAAATACAAAGAGCAGATTGCCGAGACGCTGAAATTTCTGCGGACCGCCAAGACCGTCTTTGAGGCCAGCGGGGGCTACGAAGTTCAGACCATGCGCATCTCGACGCAGCCCTTTTCGGAGTACACCCAGGGCATGACCACGCAAGAGGCGGTCGCCTTCTTCAAGGAGTACGACGCGCTCGCCGAGAAGGAAGGCTTTGCCGCTTCGATCGGGCCGGCCATGATCAGCGCCGGCGACTCCCCGGCGCAGGCCGAGCTGCTTGCCGAAATTCTGCGCAACACGAAAATCCTGAACGCCAGCGTCGTCGTGGCCGGCGATGACGGCGTACGCTGGGGTGCGGTGGGCGCCGCGGCGCACGTGATGAAGAAACTTTCCGAAACCACCGGCCACGGCCTGGGTAATTTCCATTTCTCCGCCATTGCCATGGTGCCGCCCCTGACTCCCTTTTTCCCCGGCTCGTATCACACGGGGTTCGGCCATCAATTTGCGATAGCGCTCCAATCGGCGAATGTTGTCGCCGAAGCGTTTCAAGATGCGCCGGACCTCGCCACCGCGAAGCGGCGGCTGACCGAGAACCTGGGGAAGTATGCCTTCGATATCCAACATCTCGCTGAAAGAGTGGACCGACAGGAGGGCTGGATGTACGCGGGAATCGACCTCTCGCCCGCGCCGCTCAAAGACGTCTCCATCGGCGCGGCCATCGAGAATCTGATCGCGCAGCCCGCCGGCACGAGCGGAACGATGACCGCGGCCGCCACCATAACCGCCGCGATCAAGGACATCGGCGTGAAGCAGGCGGGCTATTCCGGCCTGATGCTCCCGGTGCTTGAGGATTCGCGTCTCGCGGCGCGCTGGAGCGAAGGCCGGCTCACGCTCGATGCCCTGCTCTCTTACTCCGCCGTGTGCGGCACTGGGCTCGACACGATTCCCCTGCCCGGCGACGTCACCGAGGCGCGGCTGGCTCTGATCATCGGCGACATGGCGAGTCTCGCCTTCAAGTGGCACAAGCCGCTCTCGGCGCGGCTGCTTCCCGTTGCGGGCAAGGGCGCCGGCGAACAAACCGACTTTAGCGATCCGTTTCTTGTCAACGCGACGCTGCAGCCGCTCGACCGCGGGGCAACAGCACCTTAGCCCTTCCTGCTTGTTGCGTGCGATTCCCTGGCTCCGTTATCGACGACCGCCCTCGACTTGCATTAGGATAGGCCGCCGTCGGAGGGTGGCACTCATGGAATCTCAACTCAGCCTGGAATTTCTCCGCGTTGTCGAAAACGCCGCCATCGCTGCCGCGCGCACGATGGGCTTCGGCGACCGCCACAAAGCCGATGAAGTGGCGGTCGAGGCAATGCGGAAAACGATGGACGAAGTACAGATGGATGGCACGATCGTCATCGGCGAAGGCGAACGAGATGAAGCGCCGATGCTCTACATCGGCGAAAAAGTCGGGGCAGCCACGCGCAACCCGCGCGCGCTCTTTCCCGCGGTGGACATTGCGGTGGACCCGCTCGAAGGAACAAACCTCTGCGCGACCGGCGCGCCGAATTCCATCGCCGTGCTGGCGGCGAGCGAGAGGGGCGGCCTCCTGCATGCTCCCGATCTGTACATGGAGAAGATCATCGTCGGCCCGTCCTGCAAAGGCGCCGTGGAGCTGGATGCGCCGGTGGCGGACAATCTGAAGAGCATCGCGAAGCGGCTCGACCGCGACGTCGAAGACCTGGTCGTGATCGTCCTCGACCGGCCGCGCCACGAATCGCTGATCAACGACATTCGTGCCGCCGGCGCGCGCATCAAGCTGATCGGCGACGGCGACCTTTCCGCCGGCATTTCCGCCGCGGTTATCGGCACCGGGGTGCACGCCGTGATGGGCACCGGCGGCGCGCCCGAAGGGGTTCTCACCGCCGCGGCCCTGCGCTGCTTGAATGGGCAAAGTCTCGCGCGCCTGGTGGTGAGCAAGCCGGAGCACACCGAGCGTCTTGGCAAGATGGGGATCAAGGATCCCAAGCGCATCTACGACACGGACGACCTCGCCCCCGGAAAAAAGATCATCTTTGCCTGCACCGGAGTCACCGAGGGAAGTCTTCTCCGCGGCGTGCGCTTCTTCGGAGAAGGCATTCGCACCCATTCGCTCATCCTGACCTTTGATGACCGCCAGGTGCGATTCGTGGACTCGGTGCATCTCGACAAGCGGCCCGACGTGAAAGTACGGTTCAGCTAGACAAATTCAATCTGAGGGGATGGGATGAAAACTTCTGCATCGTTCGCTGCTCTACTTCTGTTGTTCGCGTGCGGCTCGCTGCACGCTCGCACGCATCGCATCGCTCAACAGGAGCCGAAGGCTCCCGCGGCCGACACAAAGCCGGCGTGGCCCCCGGCACTTCCGAAAGACGTGGCCAGCCTGGACGCGATTGTTGCCGCAGTCTATGACGTGATCTCCGGGCCGGCGGGCGAACGTGACTGGAATCGCTTTCGCACTCTGTTCGTTCCCGATGCCCGGCTGATCCCGGTTCAGAAGAAACCGGAAGGCGGATTTACCTACCACGTGATGAGCGTCGAAGATTACGTCCAGCGGGCCGGCCCGTTTTTCAAGGAAAAGGGCTTCTTCGAGAGCGAGGTCTCGCGCAAGACGGAGAGCTTCGGGCAAATCGCCAGCGTCTTTACGACCTACGAATCGCGGGAGGTGAAGGATGGAAAACCCTTCGCGCGCGGCATCAATAACATGCAATTCTTCAACGACGGGACACGCTGGTGGTGCATTGGGATCTACTGGGACTCCGAGCGGCCCGACAATCCGATCCCCGACCGATACCTCAAAAAATAGACCCAGCGCCGGATCATGGCTCAAACTTGCCCACCGGGGATTCCAAGAATCCCGGGACTCTATCGCGGCTTCCGCGGCACGCCGCCTGCTCTCCTGAACAGGAACCGTTACAGCACACACGGCCCGGCAGCCCTTTCTCCGCAACGACCACTCTGAGAAACTGCGAACGTCAGGCGCTTGCTATCGCTCGTCCGGAGAAACAGGCCGGTCCGAACCGGCATAGCTCCAGGAAGGAATCGTCCCCGCTCTTGCCGCGGGAAAGGTGACACGATGGCGGAATCACCAGGAGAGAGCACATCTTCATCGTCGCGATCGCTGTTGTGGATGATGGCCGCGTTGTTCGGCTGCGTTGGGATTCTCGTCGGCGGCGGCATATTTCTGGCTTCGCGTGTCATTCGCTCCCTGCAGGTGCGGGAGTCCGGCGATAAAACCACGGTCCACACCCCGGCGGGCGATCTGCGCGTGGAGAAGTCTCAGGATGTCGGGCTGGGAATGGGAGTTTATCCTCGCGCGTCGCTGGTCATGCCCGGCGAAGGCGGCCCGATCCAGCCTCCCGCCGATACTCGACTCGAGATTCGCAGCGCCTCCTATCACACCGATGATCGCCGGGAGGGGGTGGACGACTGGTATCTGAAACACCTCGGACCGGAGTTCGTCCGGCACGGTCCCGGTGAGAATTCTTCTCCGGACACCTACCGTGATGCGAAAATCTCCGGCAATGACATCGCGTTCATCGCCGATCGCAATGGCCAGATGCGCATCGTGGCGCTCGAAGAGGAGGACGCGGGAACAAAGATCAGGATCGTGTACCTAGGCAAACGCGAATCACAGTAGCCGGATTCGCGCAAAACGTAATTTTTCTCAGAGAAAGTTCCTCAACTCGTCGTCGGTATCCGTACGCCCCTGGT
>JBGOWC010000174.1:0-5130 GCA_041478415.1 Terriglobia bacterium | reverse complement strand
CCCAGTTGCCACTCTGCGTGCGAGCATCGAGCCAGGTCAGTTGGAGGAAAGCCTCTCCCGGAACCTGCGAAAACGTTTCAGTGGATTGGCGCTTGCCGGCTTCGAGCAAGACGACCTTGATGCCGCGGCGAGTCAGTTCATGCGCAAGTGTGCCGCCCCCGGCACCGGAGCCGATGATTACCACTGCGCTGGAGTCGTTGAATTCGATGCGCGCCATAGAAGAGTTCTCCAGCCCCTAAGAACTGACCGGCATGGGGCCGCTGTCCTGCACGGGCACTTCCGGCAGCCAGCGCAAATCATCGAATCCGCGCAGCAGATAGCCGCCTTTTGAGAATGCTTCCCCTTCGTAGCCAAAGTAGGCATACGCCATGGGAGTGGCATAGAGAACCTGCACGGTCTTCAGGCGCATCGCTTGAAAGAATGCCGATCGCTCAATCTTTTTCAGCGCCTCGACGCGGCCGTTTTCAGCCCTTGCTGCAAAGCCTGCACCGAGCCCGGCAATTCCTTCCTTGATCAGCTTACGGGTCTTCTCATCCTTGGCCGCATCGTCGTCGATAGCGCGGACCACAAACGCGTAAGCGGCATCGTCGAGCTTGTCGTGTGGGGCGATCGTGCGTGCCACGGCCATGAGTGTGGCCCCCTCGGAACTTGTGAGGGCCGTGAGATCGACGGCCCATGCGCGCCCGCGCGCAATCAGGGCCAGAGGGCTTCCTGCGACCACTAAACCCGTCAACAGGCCGGTAGAAGTTTTAAGTAATTCCCGGCGATTTAGTGTGATGAGTTCGTCCATACAACTCCGCCCCGTCGAATTCACGAAACTATTACAGATTTTCTGCCGGCGCAAGCGTAACAAAATCCCCATCTCCAAACGAACTCTCTTGCGGATCGCAACGTCACTGGCGGACGGAGCTCGCCGCTGACGGGAGAATCGATACGTTAGGAAAGCGAGAAAAATAAGGTATATATAGATTCGATGCAGCGTCAAGATTGCCGGGCTCGATGATTCACGGTGGAATGGGGAGATGAGATTCCCCTGTTAGACCGACGCGAGTTTGTTCGATTAACGATTGCGGGCGCCGGCGCGATCGCGGGCGGCGGATTCGTGCGAGCCGCTTCAGCCCGGAAGCTCGGAGTACAGTTGTATACCGTGCGAGACGATGTGGAGAGAGATCTCGCGGGGGTCCTTGCGAAGATTCGGGAGATCGGCTACGAGGAAGTGGAACCGTATTGGAATCTCTACACGCATCCAGCAGCGGAATTACGGCGGGCCATCGAAGATCACGGGCTGCGCGTCCCAAGCGCGCACTTCGACTACGACGGGCTCGGCGGGAAACTCGACTATGCAAAGGCGCTGGGAATCCGGTACATGATCTGCCCCATGCTGCCCGATAAAATGTGCAACACCCTGGACGGATACAAACAAGCGGCGAACCAGTTTAATATCTGGGGGGAAGAAGCACGGAAGCGCGGAATGCGATTCGGTTTTCACAACCACAACTATGAATTTCGTCAATTTGGCAAGACGACGGGGTTTGAAACCCTGCTCGAGCGGACGGACCCGCAACTCGTGTGGCTGGAGATGGACTGTTACTGGATTACGCAGGCAGGACGGGATCCTGTCAAGATGCTCGCGGAACACGGCAGCCGGATTCGATTGCTCCACCTGAAGGATCGCAAGCCCGGTTTTCCGCCGTCGCAGGAATTGAATGATGCCGCAGGGCATTTTACCGAGGTGGGGAGCGGAACGATCAACTGGAAGGCGATTCTTGCGGCGGCGCAACAGAATGGCGTGGAGCATCTCTTCGTCGAGCGGGATTCGGGCGACCGGACGCCACTCGAGAGTTTACGGGTCAGCTACCAGAACCTGCAGCGAATCTCCTGATCCCGTCTATTGCGCGGCGGCTCGTGGAAAACAATGAAGGCGAAGAGCAGGCCGCGCAGCGCGTCGTGGAAATCCACGGGAGCGTCAAAAGGCAAGTCTTGCGAGGAGCGACACGGTGAAACGCTGGCGTTCAAACTGCCTCGTCCTGCTGGCTGTGACGGGCCTCTGCCTGTACGCGTTTCCCGCAGCCAATTTGCTTTACGGCGGGATGGTTCTGGTCCATCTTGGAGTTGGCGCGCTTCTGACCGTCCTGCTGGCGCCCCTACTCTTGAAATTGAGGCAGGTCGAGGATCTACCCGCGCGCTGCGGCTGGATACTGCTTCTTGGTGGGGCCGCTCTCGGCATTGCGCTGATCTATTTGGGGACCCCAAACCGGTTGCGAGCCTGGCTCTACGCCCATATTACGCTGTGCGTTCTCGGCGCGCTTCTGCTGGCAGTTTCGTGGATGCAAACGCGCGGGTGGATGGGAGCGAGCGCAGGGCAGAGGGCACTGCGATTGCTCGGAATTCTGGCTTTCACTGCTGCATTGGGCGCCGGTGCTCGATGGCTGCGAGTCGAGGTGTGGAACCACTCGTATCGCATCGTGAATCCGTTGATGCCGGCCACGACGATGGATGGCGAGGGTGACGGACCGAAGGGCCTCTTCTTCCCGAGTTCGGCGCAGACTCGCCACGGCGGCACGATCCCCGCCAAGTACTTCATGCAGTCGGATGCCTGCCAGCGCTGCCACGCGGATATCTACAAGCAGTGGTACAGCTCGGCGCATCACTTTTCGTCATTCAATAATCAGTGGTACCGCAAGAGCATCGAGTACATGCAGGAGGTCGCCGGTGTACGCGCCTCGAAGTGGTGCGCGGGATGCCACGACCCGGCGCTGCTCTTCAGCGGGATGTTCGACACGCCGATCAAGGAGATCGTAAACCGGCCGGAGGCGCAAGCAGGATTGAGCTGCCTGATGTGTCACAGCATGGTGGACGTCAAGAGCACGATGGGGCAAGGCGACTACGTCCTCGAGTATCCGAAGCTCCACGAGCTTGCGGCTAGCGAAAATCCTGGGGTGCGGAGTGTGCACGACTTTATGGTGCGCTTGAATCCCGAGCCGCATCGGAGAACTTTCCTGAAGCCGTTTATGCGCAACCAAACGGCGGATTTCTGCTCGGCGTGCCATAAGGTGCACCTCGATGTGCCCGTGAACAGCTACCGCTGGGTTCGTGGCTTCAACGAATACGACAACTGGCAGGCGAGCGGCGTTTCCGGACAAGGCGCGCGATCGTTTTATTATCCGGCGAAACCGCAGAAATGCATGGATTGCCACATGCCGCTCGAGCCCTCGAAGGACGAAGGGAACGTGGATGGATTTGTGCATTCGCACCGGTTCCCGGGTGCGAATACAGCGCTTCCGATTGCGAATGAAGATTTAGCGCAACTTGAACTGAGCGAGAAATTCCTGAAAGACAACAATTTGAGCGTGGACATTTTTGCGGTATCCCCAGCCGGGTCTGAAACGACAGCCGGAGAAGCGCCGCGAGCGGATTTCACAACGACGTTTGGCGTCGGCGAAGAAGCGGAACTTGCGGGTCCGGTGGGGCCCGCAGGCGCGGCGCGGCCGCTGACGGCGCCGCTGGGCCGCGTGGACGCCGCGCTGAGGCGCGGCGATACGGCGCGCGTGGATGTCGTCGTGCGCACAAAAAAGGTCGGCCACTTTTTCCCAGGTGGGACGGTAGATGCGTTCGATGTTTGGCTCGATCTAGAGGCGACCGACGAAAAGGGACAGACGCTTTTCTGGAGCGGCGCGGTTCAGAACGACGGGAAAGGCCCGGTGGAGCCGGGCGCGCACTTCTACCGCTCGCTGCAGGTGGACGCGCACGGCAACATGATCAATAAGCGCAACGCCTGGGCCACGCGGGCCGTCGTGTACGTTCGATTGATTCCTCCCGGCGCGGCGGACACGGTTCACTACCGGCTGCGCGTTCCCGAAAATGCGGGCGAGCACATCACGCTGCACGCGAAGCTGAACTATCGCAAGTTTTTGTGGTGGAACACGCAATTTTCTTTCGCAGGGGAGCGCGACCCGAACCAGCCGCAACCAAACGTCACCCCCAACTACGACGACGGGCACTGGGTGTTTACGGGAGACGTGTCGGGCGTGGCTGGAAAAGTGAAGAAGATTCCCGATCTGCCGATCATCACGCTCGCCGAAGACACGAAAACGCTGCGTGTTCTGCCGCGGACGGCGCCGGAGCCAAAGCCGCAAGTCGCCCTGGCTAAAGAGGACTGGATGCGCTGGAACGACTATGGCATCGGGCTTTTTCTGCAAGGCGATTTGAAGGGCGCAGAAGCAGTTTTCGAAAAGGTTGCGGAAATTGATCCAACAAATCCAGACGGGTGGGTAAACATCGGACGCGTGCGCGTTCAGGAAGGCGACATCGAGGGCGCGCGGGACGTTCTGGGGAAGGCGCTTGCGCTTCAGCCCAATCTTGCGCGAGCGAACTATTTTTATGCGCGCGCATTGAAGGCAGAGGGAAAGTACAACGACGCGATTGAGCGTCTGCGGATGGTCCTGGTGCAGTATCCGCGCGATCGCGTGGTGCGCAATGAACTCGGGCGCATTCTCTTTCTGCAGAAGCGGTACGCCGACGCGGTCAGTGAATTAGAGGAAGTCTTGCGCGTGGACCCCGAAGACCTGCAAGCGCACTACAACTTGATGCTCTGTTACAACGGTCTCGGCGACGAGCGCCGCGCGAATGAACACAAGGAACGCTACCTGCGGTTCAAGGCAGATGAGTCTGCGCAGGCCATCACCGGACCCTACCGGCGTAAACATCCCGAGGACAATAACGAACGCCAGTCGATCCATGAACATGTTTCCATTGCGCTCGGTTCGGCGCGGCGGCCGAAGCAGATTACCGCGGGCGGGACGGAAAAGCGCGCGGTAAGCACCGGCGGAACCGATTAGTTCTCAATCGCGGGCAGAAATAGAAAGGCGGAGTGAATGACATGGATTAAGACGATTCGGATGGACGAGGCCGGCGACCGGCTGAAGAAAGCGATTGAGGAGCAGAGAAAACTCTACCCCGTCGAATACGCATCGCCGGTGCATCCGGTCGAGGGAGGAGACACATCGGGAATCGTCGCGTCGCACTCGCTGATCCCCGATGCTCTTCATCACGCATTCAGCACATTCGGCGCACTGATGTCGCCGGAATTGCCGCTCACGCGGCGCCAGCACGAGATGATCACCACTTTGG
>JBGOWC010000157.1:0-5534 GCA_041478415.1 Terriglobia bacterium | reverse complement strand
GTCAACATCGGCAATCCGCAGGAGATCACCATTCTTGAATTTGCCGAGCGCATCCGCACGCATTTTCCAGATGCGCCCCCAATCGTGTTCAAGCCTCTCCCACAGGATGATCCCAGGCACCGCTGCCCGGATATCACCAAAGCGAAACGGTTGTTGCATTGGGAGCCGAAGGTAGGTCTCGAAGAGGGGTTGCGCCTGACGCTGGATTACTTCAAGAAACAATTTGCAGCGACGGCCTAAGAAAAATAATTTGGCCGGCCCGCTTATTCCGGCCGACCGAAACAGTGATACTCGAAACCGAGCTCGCGCATCGTTTTCGGCGTGTAGAGATTCCGTCCATCGATCACGAGCCGCCGCGCCATGAGCTTGCCGGCGCGCTCCCAGTCCAATTTGCGAAACAGATCCCACTCGGTACAGACGAGTGCGGCATCCGCATTGCGCAGCGCTTCATAGGGATCGTCGTGATAGCTGATCTGCGGGAACAGAGCTTTTGTCCGGCCGATTGACTGCGGATCGCTTGCGCGCACTTCGGCTCCCTCTGCGAGCAGAAGCCGCACAACTTCCAGCGCGGGCGCAAAGCGGATGTCGTCCGTATTGGCCTTGAACGCGAGACCCAGAACGGCAACTTTTTTCCCCTTGAGCACCCGGAGCGCCTGGCGCACCTTTTCGAGATATCGGTCGATGCGCTGCTTATTGACGCGCTCGGTGGCCTTCAGTATTTCGAAATTCACGCCGACCGAATCCGCCAGGTGGATAAACGCCTGGATGTCTTTCGGGAAGCAGAAGCCGCCAAAGCCGAGTCCCGCTTTCAGGAATTGCGTGCCGATCCTGGTGTCGAGTCCCATGGCGCGGGTCACCTCCTCCACATCCGCTCCGATTTTTTCGCAGAGATCGGCAATCACATTCGCGTAGCTGATTTTCAACGCGAGGAAAGAGTTGGAAGCATGCTTGATGAGCTCGGCGCTGTTTATCGTAGTCACCAGAAACGGCGTCTCTCCACCGGTGGTGCACTTCCCGCCGTGCACCGGGCAGTGAAACTTGCGCTCGATGATCGGCCGGTAGATCTCGCGGAGCTGAGCGGCGGCGGATTCATGTTCCACTCCGACGACAATGCGGTCCGGATGAAAGAAATCGTAAACGGCAGTCCCTTCCCGGAGAAATTCCGGATTCGAGGCGACCTGGAAGCGGAGCTCGGAGTTCTGGGTGTACGCCGTCAAGGTCTGGCGGAGTTCGATCCCGGTCCGCGCCGGGACCGTGCTTTTTTCCACCACCAGTTTTGGCGAGCGCGCTTCCCGCGCAATTTGTTTCGCCACATGATCGATCGCGGAAAGATCGGCCTCGCCGGATTCTTTGGGCGGCGTGCCCACGCAGATGAAGATGGCCTCGCCGCCGCGAATCGCTTCGCCCGCATCGGCGGTGAACGAAATGCGCTTCGCTTTTCGGCACGACTTCAGGAGTTCGTCCAGGTGCTCCTCATAAATGGGAACATGCCCGGCCTGGAGCTGCGCGATACGTTCCTTATCAATGTCCGTGCAGATCACTTCGTGCCCGGCCTCGGCCAGACACGCGCCGGTTACCAGACCGACATACCCGCAACCAATCACCGAGATGCGCAACAAAGGCCTCCTGCGGCTTCCAGCCGGGAAAACAACGGGCTCGTGAGAAAACCGAACTCCCTTGTACATCGGCTCGGACGGCTTGCAAAGATTTCCCGCGGACGCTTGCGTCCGATTACACAACAACGGGTGAAAAGACCCGGTTGAAGGAAGAGGCGAGTGATAATCACGTGCTGCGGGCGGAATTCTTCCCAAGGAGCAGCCCGCGCAGGCCCATGAGGACAAGCCGCGGCTGCCGCCGAACCACTTGCCAGAGAAGCCGTGCGGATTCATCGCGGGTGACTTCGCCAAGCGATTGCCGCGCCGAGGCATGAAGCAGGTCGACGAGCCGGCTATAGTCCGCCTGCCGGAAATGATGCAGGGCCCGGCGTATCAACCAGTGCGTGCCCAGCTCGCGGCGGAGCGCCGCCAGCTCCCCGCTCCGTCCGTTGTGCAGAATTGCTTCGGCCACGCCGCGCGCGCCGCGGAAACCAGTGACGATTCCGCCGACGGTGGTGACCTTTACCTGCGCGGCCGCATCGCCAACGAGATAGACGTCGCCCTGGCCCATCCGGCGCCGCACCGGAATCCATCGCCGGTAGGCCGGAATCCGCGCGCCCTGCCACTCGAGCGGCTCCATTCCCTTTTTCTCCAGAAACCGCGTGAGATACCGCGCCGCGTCGCGGCCGTCCTCCGCGATCAAGCCCAGCGCCGCGCGTTCCGCGGATTCGGGAATCAGCCAGTAAAAATAGGGGGTGTCATCGGGGACGAACCACACGCGAACCGTGTCCGGGGGACAATCTTTCGGCAGGCGCACGATGGCTTGCACGAGGGGCACTGTCTCCAGCGGCGGCCAACCGGCGGTGCGCGCGACGCGGCTGGCGGCGCCGTCCGCACCAACGACGCTCGCCGCATGCAACTCCTCGCGCCGACCCGAGGAATCCACTTCCAGCCGCAACCCGCGCGCGTTTGCCGCGACACTCTGGAATCGCGTGTTGCAATCAATCGTCGCCCCCGCCTGGGTCGCTTCGCCGGCAAGGGCGCGGATCAGCCGCGCGCGCTCGATGATCAGGTCGGGTTGCCGGAGCGCGACTTGTGCGGAGCGGCCATCGGTGAACAGCTCAAAGCGGCGAATTTCATTGACCGTGCTGGCAGCGGCAGATTGGCCGAGAAGCGCGCGCAACCGCTCGGTGACGATGAGCGTTCGGGGAGCGGGGTTGAGCTCGGGCGCAGCTTCGAGCACGCGCACACTGCGCCCTCCCCGGGCGACCAACGCCGCCGTGTACAGGCCGGCTGCAGAGCCCCCGACAACGATAACTTCCCCGCCGACGCTCTTCCGCACCGGCTGCTCTTTTTGCATGGACACGCTCGTGTTTCGTCTCAGACGCGCGCGGGAGTGGAATCGGGCACCGCGAGATACCCGCGCCTGTTTTTCATTTTTTGCACATCAACTCGCCCGGCCGGGGCGGGGTCGAAACCCAAGTGAGAGAGCAGGCGAATTGCAAAGTATAGCGAATTCAGGAGCGGCGGCAAAGCCCAAGAGCACGGTAGAGAGCGGAGAAGCGCCCTACTTCTTGAGCTGTCGCTCGTAGGGAGCTCGTTCGAGATACAGGACGCCGAGAAGAACTGCACTGATTGCCGCGCTTGCGGAGAAAACCGTGTTGCGCGGAGAGAGGTAGCTCAGGAGAAGCGCCGCGCCGCCGCCGGCCGCGCCGAGCAGATACAGCGCCAGCACAGCGCCGCGCTGACCCAGCCCCAGATTCGACAGGCGATGCGCGGCATGATCCTTCCCGGGGGTCGCGAACGGCAGCAGGCCTCGGCGAGCCCGCGAAATTGTCACCAGCGCCGTGTCGAAGACCGGAACGACCAGAATCAGGAACGGCAGAATCCAAGCCCCCGCTGGACTGGAGTGATTCAAGCGCAGCTTGAGACCCAGCGTCGCCATCAAGAATCCCAGGAACATCGCGCCGCCGTCGCCCATGAAAATTTTCGCGGGCTTGAAATTCCAGCGGAGAAAGCCGGTCGAAGCGCCGAGGACGGCCGCGGCCAGCGGAGTCACCAGCGCCTGCCCGTTGAGGTGAGCGAGCATGGCGAAAAAGATTGACGCCATCGCCGCGACGCCTGCGCAGAGGCCGTCCATGTGGTCCAAGATGCTGAACGCCGCCGTGATTCCGACGACCCAGACCACGGTTAACGCCGCGTCCAGCACGTCTCCAACGCGCCCGCCCAAGAGCACGCTGAACACCTGCGCGTGAATCCCGCTGGCGAGCAGGATTAGCGCAGCAACCGGCATGGCGACGAAGAGCTTGATTTGATGGTGCAGCCAGCCGCGGTCATCGAGAATCCCGACCGCCGCCACCAGCGTCGCGCCTGCCAAAATGCCTTCGCTTTGCGCGCGCGCTGGCCCGCCCATCACAAACAGAATCGCGAGAACGACTCCCGCGTAAATGGCGAGGCCCCCCAGGAGGGGAATCGGCGCGACGTGGACCTTTCGCGGGCCGGGGAGGTCCACCATTCCCACGCGGATCGCGAGCGCGCGCACAGGAATCGTCAAAGCGAGAGAGGCGAACAGTGCAACAGAGAAGGCCAGCAGGCCGGCGAGCATTTTCCCTCAGTGCATGGGCGGGGATTCAGCCAGACCCGGGCTAAACGGCGACGCACCGCCCATTCCCTCAGGCGGTGTGCCGAAGATGGCTGCCCCACGCAGCATTTGGACGATAGCGCGGAACGCGCCGACCTTCAATTGCAAATGCGCGGGGAGTAAACGATGCAAGAAGGAGGAACTTGACGAATGACTACTCAGCGTTCGGTGAGCATGCGCTCGAAGATATTTTTTACTTCCCTGCGATCTTTTGTTTTGAAGTACCAGTCCACGGTGCGCTTCAAGCCGTCACGGAACGGCACCTTGGGCACCCAGCCGAGGAGACGCTTGGCCAAAGAATTTTCCGCGACGCGATTCATCGGTCCCGTGGGCATGTCTTTCCGCAGCTTGATTTCCGCCTTGTGCCCGGTGAACTCGAAAACCATTTTGACCGCGTCAATGACACGGATGCGCTCCATCGTGCCGAGGTTTATAGCCGTGCCGTCGCTGATTTTCTCGCCCGCGAGGATGGTGCCCTCGACGATGTCGTCAATGTAGGTCCAGTTGCGAATCTGCGTGCCGTCGCCCCACACCTCGAAGGGATCCTGTTTCAGGAACGCGCGGGCGATCATGGCGATCACGGCGTGATTCTCAACGCCGCGCGGTCCATAGACGGTGAAGTAACGGCAGGACGCGGCGCCGAGGCCATGTTCTTTCGCATATGCCCGCAGCGTGAACTCGCCCATGAGCTTGGCCCAGCCGTAGGTGTTGTCGGCGTCGTTTGGGCCGTTCGTCAGATCCTCGGTGAGGTAGAGCTCCTTCGAGGTGTCCACTTGAAGAAAATTCGGATAGACACAGCCCGAGGAAGCGAAGACAACTTTCTTGACTTTGGCCTTGAGCGCTTCGGCAAAGACCAGCCCGTCGAGAAAAAAATTCGACGCCGGGCCCGCTTGATGCAGATCCACGTAGCCGCGCCCGCCATGGTCCGCGGCGAGGTGGAACACCGTGTCCACACCCTGCATGGCCGCGCGCGTCACGCCGGGCTCGCGCAGATCGGCTTCGTGAAAATCGAGATTGCCGGCGCCGAGATGCGCCCGCAGATTCTCGAGCCGGCCGCTGGTCAGATCGTCCACCACGCGCACTTTCGCGCCGCGCGCGATCAATTGATCCACGAGCGTGGACCCGATGAACGACGATCCCCCCGTGACCAGCGCCAACTTTCCTGTCCAGAATGTTTCTCGAGACGTCACGCGTTTCGAACCGCCTCAACGATTTCGACAAATCGCCGCAATTCTTTCAATCTATCATAGTCGGGAGCAGCGGCCCGCGCGGCCTCGCCCATGCGCCGCAGTTTTTCC
>JBGOWC010000178.1:0-4990 GCA_041478415.1 Terriglobia bacterium | reverse complement strand
TCGAGATGGCGCGCGCGTTTCAGCAAGCCGCCTTCGGGACGCTCATGATGTGGTCCGTCGCGCCCGACGAACCGCTCGAGAAGCGCATGGCATCCACGATGGAGCTGCTCTGGACCGGCTTCCGAAAGCCGGATCCAGCCGCGCCCGCAGGCGGAGCGTAGGCAGGAGCAATGGAAATTTCCAGAAAACGCATCGTTGTCCTCACAATTCTTGCCGCGGCGGCGCTGGTGGCAACGGCGCTCTACGCCGGATGGTTCCGCAACGGCAACGCTCTCGAAGGATCGGGAACAGTCGAAGCGCGCAACATTCGCGTCGGCTCCAAGGTCGGCGGCCGCATCGAGCAGGTTCTCGTGCGTGAAGGCGACGCCGTCGAAGCCGGCCAGGTGCTCGTTACCTTCGACGATCGGGAACTGAAGGCCGCTCTCGAACAATCTCTCGCCAACTGGCAGAAAATGAATCATGGCTACCGCACCGAAGATATCGCTGAGGCGCGCGCCGTCGCAGCGCAGGCCAAAGCCGACTACGAACAAAGGAAAAACGGCTACCGCCAGGAGGACATCTCCGCGGCGCGAGCGGAACTCGAGCGCGCCAAGGCCGATGAAGCGCGCACCGAGCTTGATTTTCACCGCTACGACAATCTCTCGAAGAAGGAAATCGTCTCGCGCCAGCAGCGCGACACCGCCGAAGCCATGTGGAAAATGGCCATCGCCCAACGGCAGAGCGGCGAACAGAAATTTGCTCAGCTCGAACGCGGTTACCGCCCGGAGGAAATTGCCTCCGCCGTAGCGCGCTTTCACCAGACTCAGGCAGCCCTCGAAAAAATGCTGCACGGCAACCGGGTCGAGGACGTGGAATTGACTCGCGCGCAGGTGGCCTACGACGAGGCGCGTTACCGCGAGCGCCAGGTCGTGGCGCCCTCCCCCGCGACGGTCGAGGTTCTCGACGTGCGCCCGGGTGATCTCATCGCGCCGAACACGCCGGTCGCCACCCTCCTCGAGCGCGACCAGATCTACGTCCGCGTTTACATCCCGGAAACCGAGATCGGCCGCGTGAAGATCGGACAGGCGTGCGAAGTGCGTGTGGATTCCTTTCCCAAGACCGTCTTCGATGGCGTCGTCGAACAGATCAATCAGCAGGCGGAGTTCATCCCGCGCAATGTGCAGACCAAAGAAGGACGCGTGCACCAGGTCTTCGGCATCAAGCTCCGCATCAGCGATCCCTCGGGGCGGGTCCGCGCCGGAATGGCCGCGGACGTCAAGCTGAAGCTCGGGAACTAAGCAGATGGCCGCAACGAATCAAACTCTCGCCGAGCCCGCCATCCGCGCCGAAAATCTCGTCCGGCGCTTTGGTGATTTCACCGCGGTGGACGGCGTAAGCTTCCGCGTCGAAAAGGGAGAAATTTTCGGCTTCCTCGGTCCCAACGGCAGCGGCAAGACAACCGTCATCAAAATGCTGACAGGCTTGTTGCCGCTCTCGGGCGGCGAAGCCTGGGTCGAGGGGCTCGACGTGCGCACCGATTCGGAAGCGGTCCGCGAGCGCATCGGCTACATGTCCCAGAAATTCAGCCTCTACGACGACCTGACCGTCGCGGAGAATCTGCAATTCTATGGACGCATCTACAGTCTTCCGCCCGCCCGTCTGAAGCGGCGCATCGCTGAAATTGTTGAGCTGAACGGTCTTGCTCCCTATCTCGGCCGGCTTGCCGCGAAACTTTCCGGCGGATGGAAGCAGCGGCTCGCGCTCGGATGCGCCATGCTGCACGAGCCAAAGATGCTTTTCCTCGACGAGCCCACTGCGGGGATCGATCCCGTCGCGCGCCGACAGCTCTGGGATCTTCTCTTTCAGCTTTCCGGACAGGGCATCACGTTCTTCGTCACCACGCACTACATGGACGAGGCGGAGCGCTGCAGCCACGTGGGATACATCTACTTCGGCAAGCTTATCGCCGACGGTACGCCCGCTGCGCTCAAGGCTCTGCCTGACGTTCAACCCGCGGGAACCGAGCGCATCGAAATCACCACGCCGGAAGTGACGCGCGCTCTGCGTTTCGCGCATGAGATCCCCGGTCTCCGCAGCGCCACGATCTTTGGCGAGTCCATCCATGCCCTCGTGGAGGAGCACTACGACATGAACGCCTTGCGCGCTCAGCTCGCCCGCAATGACATCGCCATCACGGATATCCGCCCGATCGCTCCGAGTCTCGAAGATGTTTTTGTGGAGCTCACCTGCAAGCACCAGGCAGCTATCGAGGCCGCCCCGGAGGTGGGTCGTGCGTGACGCCTTCCGCGGATTCGGCGCCGTCCTCTATAAGGAATCGCTACATGTGCGCCGCGATTTTGGGACGCTCTTCTTCTCGCTAATTATTCCACTCCTGCAAATGGTTCTCCTCGGCTTCGGCATTGACACCAACGTCCGCAATATCTCCACCGTCGTCTATAACGCCGACGGCCGGCGCGAGAGCCGTGAGTTGCTCGATCGCTTGCGAAATTCCGACACGTTTCACATCATCCGCTACGTTTCCAGCGATCGAGACCTCAACGACGCCATCATCTCCGGTAAAGCCCGCGTTGGCGTGAAAATCCCGGTGGATTACTCGGATCGCCTGCTCCATCAAATGGGCGCGCAGGTTCTCGTGTTGATTGACGGCTCGGATTCTTCCGTTGCCGGCCAGGCCATTAACGTTTCCACGGCCATCGGACTTGACGAATCGCTCCGGCGCGTCCTGCCTAACCGGGCGGTCTTTCCCGTTGAGATGCGCCCGAAGCTGCTCTTCAATCCCGAATCGCGCTCGCCGAATTTCTTTCTCCCCGGCCTGACCGCCGTCCTGCTTCTAAACGTCACCACGTTTCTTACAGCATTTTCGATCGTACGCGAAAAAGAGCGCGGCACGCTCGAGCAGCTTTTCGTTACCCCGGTCCGGCCGTTCGGACTTCTGCTCGGAAAACTGCTTCCCTATCTCGGCATCGGTTTTATCGAGCTGTGCGCGATTCTTTTCTTCATGCGCACGGTCTTCCAGGTGCCCATCCACGGCAGCGTCTTGCTCCTCGCGATTCTTTCTCTTCCGTACATTTTCGTTTCGCTCTCGCTCGGCATCCTCATCTCCAGCAAAGCCAATTCGCAGTCGGAAGCCATGCAGCTCGCCTTTCTCACCATCCTCCCGAGCATCTTTTTCTCCGGATACATCTTCCCGCGTGACACGATGCCGTTCATCTTTCACGCCATCAGCTACCTCGTCCCGGCCACCTATTTCATCAACATCACCCGAGGCATCATTCTCCGCGGCGCTGGCATCACCCACCTCTGGGTGGACGCGCTCGTTCTCTTCGCCATGGGCACGTTTCTCCTCTTGGTCGCGGCCCGCCGCTTCCGGAACAAAGTTATCTCCGCCTAAGGATCTTTAGCGCTTGAAGAACCAGATGTGCCTCGCGCCTGCGGTCTGAGGAAGCCTGGAAAGATTTTTCTCTGCCTCACACGCCGCCCGCTGCTCCCACTCTGGGCCGCCGTTTGTGCCCCGCATTGGGCGCATGCTAGGCTCAGCGGCAAAAGCAAGGCGGTGGGTCGCATGCGGGCGTCTCGAACATCGCGGTTTCTGGATGTGTTGTTTGCCGTTTGGCTGATTCTCATCAACGTTTTCTATTACGCTCAATTTCAGGAACTGGCAAAGGCCAAGCTGGCGGCCCTTCTACGCGCATGGCATTTCTGACCGCATTGCTGTTTTTCCTCGGGATCGCCGCTTTTCTGTGGCTTTGCGTTGCCGCGGGACTCCAGATTTTGGCCCTTTTTCGTTTCGCGATTGAGAATCGGCTCGAATCTCTTCTCTTCGCTGCTGGTGTTGGCGTTTGTCTTCTGCAAGTCGCATTCTTTTTCCTTAGCCTCAGCGGATGGCTCACCCGCTTTTCGGTTTACTTCACACTTCTGGTCCTGGCGTTCGCCGGCTGGCGGAAGTTCACTGCCGTTTGGCATTTGCTGAGGGATGGTTTCCAGTCAACGCTGCGGTTGTTGAAGACTCCCGCGCGCAGGGCCGCGGCCTTCGCCATTGGAATTTTCCTTAGCCTCGACTTTCTCATGGCCCTTGCGCCGCTCACCGGTTCCGACGCCCTGCACTACCACTTTACGGCTCCCCTGCTCCAGGTGGGTCGCGCGTACCATCCTGATGTTTCGCTCTCATGGAGTTTCTTTACGGGGCAGGCGCATCTCCTTACCCTCGCGGCGCTGACGCTGGGGAGCGAGACGATCGGCCTCTGCCTGCTGTGGCTCGGCGGCGTGCTGGCTGTGGCAGCGATATGGTGCCTTGCGCGGCAGCTCATGCCGTGCGAATGGGCGCTTCTGGCCACATTGAGTTTCACCCTCACCCCGCTGGTCTTCTGGCAAATGTCGGTCTCTGGCGCACCGGACATCTGGATGGCCTTCTACACGACGCTCGCCGTCCTTGCGGCGCGGCGCGCGATCGGTCCTCCATCGAGTCGCTGGGTAGCGTTGGCGGGTTTTTTCGCGGGCGCTGCCGCCGGTGTGAAATACACGGGCTGGGCCGTTCCCGGCGTTCTCCTCGTCTGGTTGCTGGTGGAGGCCCGCGGCTTGCGCAATGCCCTTCTCTTCACCGCATCGTCCCTCACGGCTGGAATCTATCCTTTGCTCCGCAACTTTTGGTTTGCGGGCGATCCCTTTTTCCCGTTCCTTACCCGCTGGCTCGTTCCCGGCCGAGTCAACTCCTATACGCTCGGCGCTGTCCTCGCGGACACGCACATGTCCCGAGGCGGAGGATCCTGGCTCGCCGCTCTCGCGTACCCATTTTTGGTCGTTCTCAAAGGCAATGAATATGGGGTGGGACACTACCTTGGTCCCCTCGTTCTTTCGTTCGCTCCCCTGCTCTTCGCTCTGCATCGAGAAGATCCACTCGTGCGGGCGGCCGCGTTCGTTTGGGGCGGATGCTTTCTTTTCAATTGGCTGACTTCGCAGATGGGCCGCTTTCTGCTGCCCGTCTTTCCGCTCG
>JBGOWC010000076.1:0-7573 GCA_041478415.1 Terriglobia bacterium | reverse complement strand
CCAGAATTCTTCATCCGCGCGCGCTTTGCGAGCGTAGGCGCGGACGCATGCTTCGACGGCCAGCATGTGTTTGCGCAGGCTTTCGGAGGCGGTGAACTCGCAAAGCAGCTTCCAGGCGTCTTCGCGGGAGGGCATTCGGATTCTCCTGTGCGCAAAAATACAAGCGATTCAGGATAGCGCAAGGGAAGCAGCGTACCACAACCAATGTGGTTGCTCGCCGGCGGACATACAAGGGGTCGTGGAGATTAGCGCGCTCCAATCCCCGCCTGCACGGACGGACAGCGAAGCTTTTTCGTACATTCGGCTTGGCGACGCGCCGCAGCAAAAATATTTGTGAAGAATCCACTTGACACAAAATGCTCATTCGAGAGATAGTCCCGCTGCGCCAGTTTCTGCCTTCCCCCGAACGTCTGTTCCGACGTTCCCTTCCTATCCGCATGCCAGAGGAGTCAGCAAGGAGCCCCAGTGTCGGCACAACTGGAAACGATGAGCACGTTAGACCTAGACCGGGAAGTGATCCGTTGCAAGACGTGTGGTCTGGTGCAGTACCGTACGCGGACCGGCAATTGCCGGCGCTGCGTGCGCGTTCTACCTCAGCGCCTGGAATTTCTGATCCCGCCGCCGGCTCCGCCGGAGGAGGCAGATGCCGAGCCTGAGCAGGAGAAGCTGATCAACCAGGAGACGGTCGAGAACATCGGGCAGCGCATCCGTCAGTTGCGCGAGTCGCGCTCGATGACGCAGAGCCAGTTGCAGTCGCGCTCGAAGGTTTCCCGGTCGTACCTCTCACGCATCGAGAGTGGGCAGATGACGCCCAGCCTCGGGACGCTCGAGAAAATCTCCGAAGCGCTCAGCGTCGGACTAAACCGCTTTTTCATCCCGGAATCGGATGGCGAGGCCCTGCTCGAAGATCCGTTCATCCAGGGGCTGCGGCCGTTCCTGCGGCAGCTCGACTGGGAACAGTGGCAGTCCATACTCAAGCGTCTGCAGGCCATCAGCGACAACGTTGCCGCAGGCCCGATCACTCTCCGCCCTATCGGTAACCCGGCGCGGCTGAATCAGCCGGCGTCGGGTTACGGCAACGGGGTCCACTCGAATGGTCATGCGAACGGCAACGGACATCTCGTCCAATCGAACGGCCAGACGGGCGCGCATCTGCACGGCGCGGCCCAGGGCGGCTACCTGCGGCGACCCGGTGCACCTGTTTTCCAACGGCCATTGTCGCGGTAAGTTTTCAAGAAGAATTTCGCGGCGCGTGCTGCCCTCGTCGGGCATGCGCGCCGCATTTTCTTTTCCATGGGCCGATTATTCGCGGATGACGGAGACCTTCGCGGCGGGGACTTCAAGGCGCATGAGGCGGTGATTCCCGTCGAGGTACAGGCGCACTTCGACGTCGGAAGTGGTGACGCGCAGGCCCTCGTAGGATTTTCCGTCGGCGGTCTGCGAGCCGGTGGCCTCGACGGTGATCGTGCCCGGCGTGAGGTCCTGCGGAATCAGCACTGGAAACGTTTGCGTGCCGCGCTTTGACCAGTCATAGACCCGCGCCAGAACGGCGTAGTGATTGTAGAGGTTGTTGTCGAGCACCGCAATTCTCGGAGTGCCGAAGGTGAGTTCCTGCTGAAACGGCCGGGCCCCTTCCATCTCTAACGTGATTTTCGCCACGCCATTTTCAAACAGGATATGAGCGCCATTTTTCTTTTCGCCCTGCGCGGTCCATTCGTAGCTCTGCGGCGCGCCGTCCGGGCGCAGTTGCAGCGTGGCGCTTACTTTAACGGGAGCCGCCTCCGGCGCCTTGATTTCCGAACTGCCGCGCGCCACCCAGCTTCCGCCGGAGGGAGAAAGCTCAAACTCTTCGCCGCCGATCGGCTGCCCATCCAGGAGAATCTTCAGCTTGCCCTTGTCCGCGATGAAGACGCCCGCTGTCGGGGCCTCCGTCTTTTTCTGCGCTCCGGCTGAAGCAAGCAGATCGATGCTGATCAGACTGAGCAAGAGGATGCCCGCTGCGACAAACCGCTTTCGAGATGGCAATTGATGCATGAGCATCGTACGCTCCTTCAGTTTATGGCGAGGGCCGCTCCACCAGCAGGTGCGCCTCACGGCCAGTGGAGACAACACCCAGCCGGAGAATTTCGGCAACGACGGCGGGAGACTCGCCCGAGCTATCCACGCGGTAATCCGCGAGCTGATAAGACGGGAGGCGTTGGCCGTGGAGCGCGCGAAAGCTTGCCTCGTCGCGGAAAAGCGGGCGCCCGGTCATGGTCATGCAGCGGGAGAAGAGCACTTCAATCGGGCAATCGAGCCAGATGACCGGCACGCCGGTCGCGCGCAAGAGGTCGGCGTTTGCGGGCTGGGCGTAGGTTCCGCCGCCCAGCGCGAGAACCGTAGACTCCGCGCGTTCGGAAGCGCGGCCAAGCGCGAGTTGCAACTGTTCCAGCTCGAGCTGGCGGAAGGCGGCCTCACCGAAGCGCTCGAAGAATTCAGGGATGCGCAGCCCGGCGGCCTCTTCAATGCGTTCGTCGAGGTCGGAGAAGCGCCAGGCAAGCTGCCGCGCGAGCAGTGCGCCGACGGTGGTCTTGCCGGAGCCCATGAAGCCGGCGAGGCAAAGAACGGAACTGCGAGCGGCGGCGCCGCGGGAAGAAGAAGGTTGCATCCGGTTCGCAGCGCGAGGAAAAACTAATCGCGCTTTCGAATGCGGATTGTACCACTGAACGAAGAGAGGTTGACCTGGGCCAGCCCGGCATTCACGGTTCCGGCGAGGCTCTTAGCGAATTTCGAAGAGAGATAGCGCAGCCCGTGCGAGTCAGGCTTCAGAAAGGCTTGCGCCTGGTTGTCCACCGAGCCCTTGGTCGTGCGCGCATTGAGGTCGAAGGAATCGTTTTCCGAGAAACGCACTTCCACGAGGCCGGTGCCGCTCTTCATCCAGTAGATTCCGGTGCGGAGGAAGTCACCGTCATAGAGGATGTTGCCGGAGGTAGTGGAGAGATTCACGTTGTTGAGCTGCGGCTGGAGAATCTGGATATTGCCGCTGACGGAAGTGAAATTCAGCTTGCCGGCGCACTGGGTGCAGAGGACCGAGCCGCCCATCGTGTGAATAATGATGTACCCGGAGACTTCCTTGAGGTGGACGTCGCCGGCGACGGTTTCGAGCGTCATGTCGCCATAGACCTGCTCGACATAGATCAGGCCGGAATCGGTTTTGATCTGTAGCTCGGTCTCTTCCGGCACGGTAATCTGGAAATTGGCTTCGAGCTCCTCGCTGCGCGCGCCGCGGTCCTGAATGCGCGAGGTCACGCCGATGCGGTTGTCTGCCTGCTCGGTCTCCACGGCGACCTTGTCGGAAGCCTGGGTGGCCACGATGATGATTTCCGGATTTTTCCAGGACTTCACTTCGATGCGGCCGTTGGCGACGCTTTGAATCGTCACCACGGGCCGGCTGGTGACAGTGAAGTGCTTCTCCACGCGCGTCCCGGCCGCTTCGGCGGGTGTCGCCCGGAGAAGCAGCACACCCACTCCCAGAACCGGAAGAATCGTCAAACAGGTCATTCGCGTTCGCATGCTAGTCTCCACTCCCGCCGCGTTCCATCATCACGGCCAGTAATTCCGATTTTTGCTGGTACGCGCCGGATAGATATTCGCGTGCGTCATCGTCATCCGGCTGCTGCTGGACGCGCTGTTCGCACTCCGCGATAAAATTGTCCACAATCTGCAGATTGTCGCGCATTGAAGCCATCGCCGGAGTCGTCGCCGCACTCTTCAGCAGCGTGTCCGTTACTCCCTGTTCGTGAAGCTGAAGCATCGCCGCAGTCGTCACGTAAGCCTGCGGCACCGCCGCAGGCGCCGATCCCGGCGACGCAGGAGTGCGGCGCAACTGGAAAGTCACCGCGGCCACGAGCACGAGTCCGACGGCCGTCGTGGCCAGCATGCGGCCGCGGAAACCGGCTGCCAGGGATTCCCACCAGTCGGCCTTTTGAGGCGCGGTCTGCTCGCGAATGACGCCTTCCGCTTCCAACTGTGCGCGCAACGAGATCCACAGGCGCTCCGGCGGTGCGACTTCAGCAGGCAGGCGTTCTGCCGCGCTCGCGATCGCCGTGAAGTCCGCGAGCAGGTTCTTGCACGGCGCGCAGCCTGCGACGTGAGCCCGCGCCGCTTCCGAGAGCGGCGAGAGTCCGTCCTGTTCAATTGCCAGTTCCAGTTCTTCGCACTTCATCTTGTGTCACTCCGGGCGCAGGACGCTGGGGGCCCTCCGCCGCTTCAAAGCCTTTCCACTTGCCCGCCGCAGTCGAGTTCAATCATCCCTGGCCGACTGCGACTTCGCCGCTTGCTCATCCCTGCGGGCCTGCCGCGCCTGGTCCCGCAATTCCTCCTGCAGGAGCTCGCGCAGGCGCGTTCTCGCCTTGTGCAGTTGCGACTTCGAATTTCCGACCGAGCATCCCAGGATGCCCGCAATCTCGTTGTGCTCGTACCCCTGGATATCGTGCAGCACGAACACTGTCCGGTAACCGGGAGGCAGCTTCTCGACCGACCGTTCCAGATTCACGCGGTCCACCGCGCCGCTCAACCGCAAGTCCGGGCCGCCGATATCCTTTCGCGGCCCGCCAGTCTCTTCGTCCGGTTCGGTTGTCTCTTCGAGCGATGCCACCGGGAGAGACTTCTTTCGCAGCCGCATCAGGACCACATTGACCGTCATCCGATGCAACCACGTGGAAAACGCCGACTCGCCGCGAAACGTCCCAATCTTCCGGAAGAGCTGGAGGAACGCATCCTGTGCCAGGTCTTCCGCGTCGGCGGGATTTCCGAGCATCCGCAGGCACAATGCGTAAACGCGGCGGCTGTGGAGTTGGTAGAGAAATTCAAACGCCGCAGCGTCACCCTGTTGGGCCAGGCGGATAGCATCCGCTTCGGATAACGCCGCGTGTGACCGCGAAGCGCTCATCGCGCGGGTTTCAGTTGGTCGGTTACGGGCCAACGGTCCTGTCGCGGCGCATCCAGTGTGTGCGATGCGCCGTGTACCCTCCAGAGTTGTCCCGCCGTTTCCGAGGTGTTTCCCCAGCAAGCACTTGAGAAGAACACGACCCTGCCCGGCAGTCAAACCCGGTGGGCCTCACCCCGAAAATCGGCTGGCAGGCTATTTTCCCGCGATTGAGGCCGTACGTCTATGCCGCATCTCGCGGGAGCCGGCATTTCGCTGCTCCGCAGGCTCGGGAAGCTTGCGCGCTTCCCGTTCGAAGTCGCCAAGCTCCTCCTCCGGCAGGACGACGAGGAAGGACTTGAGCAGGACGACGGATTCCCGCAGGCAGGTGTTCAAGTCATAGTGAAGCTCGTCCAGCGAAACCCAGGCTTCGCCTGAATCTTCGGAGGTCACTTCGGCGATTTCTGCAACCCTTGCGGCAAAATCCTTCTCCAGGTCTTCGACCATCTCATGCAGGATGTGAACTTTGTGCAGGAATTGGGAGCGCTGCGAGAGCATGATTTTATAGAGCAGGGCGCTCATGCGGGCGGTGCGCAGGGACCGGCTCGCGCGAAAATTCGAGGGATCGAGCGGCACCGTATTGGGGACGATGCCGTGATGCCGGGCATGCTCCCCGAGCGTCCGGAGCATGGCGGCCAAGGGATAGGCGAGCAACCCGCTTAGCTCGGCCGTTACAACTGCGACCTGACGTGACATTCCGAGATGTCCTGTCTGGCGCAGCGCCAGCGCTTCATTGAGCGACACGCTGAGTATGGTGTATGCGGTTTCAAGCTGCCGCCCCAGATTGTCGAAGACGTGCGCCTTATGTTCAGGGAGCCAGGCACGCCAATCCTCCTGAACGGAGGAGTGCCGAACGGGAAGGGGATGGGTGCGGTCTCGCACAGGGGCTCCCAAAGACTGGCCGCGGAGTATAGCAAAGAGGCGTCCCCGACGCACTGCCTGGTTTCTTGATGCTCCCGGCAACCCCCGCTATACTGCCGCGCAGCCTTTACGAAAGGATTCCCGCTTTGGAATTCGAGCCGCTTGACCAACTGCAGCAGCGCCGAAAGAAACTCGAAGAGATTCAGGCGCTTGGCTGCGATGCCTATCCGCACGAGTTCCGTTGGACGGACACACCCGCGGCGCTGGTGGAGAAGTACGCCGACACGCTGGGGCCGGAGTTGGAAGCCGCGCCGCGCGAAGTGCGCGTCGCCGGGCGCGTGCTCTCCTATCGCCTCATGGGGAAGGCGGGATTCGCGCATCTGCAGGGGGCCGGGAAGCGCATCCAGATCTACGTCAAGCTGGACGTTGCGGGCGAGCGCGCGTTCAAATTGTTTCAGTTGCTCGACCTCGGGGACAGCGTCGGCGTCAAGGGGCATCTCTTTCGGACCAAGACGAATGAGCTGAGCATTTGGGTCGAAGAGCTCACCTTTCTGAACAAAGCCTTGCTGCCGCTCCCGGAAAAATGGCACGGGCTCGCGGACGTCGAAATCCGTTACCGGCAGCGCTACCTCGATCTCATCGCCAATGAGAAATCCCGCCAGGTGTTCCTGGCGCGCGCGCGGATTATCCAGGAGATGCGGCAGTTCTTCGACGCGCGCGGGTACGTGGAAGTGGAAACGCCGATGATGCACCCTATCCCGGGCGGCGCCGCGGCGCGTCCATTTATCACCCACCACAATACTCTCGACCTCGATTTGTACTTGCGCGTCGCACCGGAACTGTATTTGAAGCGGCTGGTGGTCGGCGGGCTCGACCGCGTTTACGAGATCAACCGGAATTTTCGCAACGAGGGTATTTCGACGCAGCACAATCCGGAATTCACGATGCTCGAGTTTTACGAAGCCTACAGCAACTATCGCGACTTCATGGAATTGAACGAGCAACTTTTCGCGCTCGTCGCGAAAAACGTGACCGGCTCGACGACCGTGCGCTATGGCGAGCACGAGCTCGATTTCGCCAAATTTCAGCGGCTCACCATGCGGGAAGCCATCGGTAAGTATTGGCCCGGGGAGGCTGGCCCCGTGCCGGCAGCCGGTGATCTTGCCGCACCGGGTGGCCCGCGCGCGGCCGCCGAACGCTACAACGCCTGCGCCGGCCGCACGGGTGCGCCGGTCATTTCCGTGAAGGGTTCGCCAAGCGACGGCGAATGGACCGGATTGCTCTTCGAGACCATCGCCGAACACCACCTCATCCAGCCCACAATGCTTTACGACTTTCCGACGGATATTTCGCCGCTCTCGAAACAGAAGCCGGATGATCCGTCGCTCACCGAGCGTTTCGAGGTTTTCATCGCCGGCATGGAGCTGGGCAACGGTTTCTCCGAGCTCAACGATCCCGCCGAGCAGGAGCGGCGGTTCCTCGGGCAGATCGCACGCGGCGGAGAACAAGCGCCCAGACAACTGGATGTAGATTACGTCCGTGCACTCTGCCATGGACTGCCGCCCACGGCCGGCATGGGCATAGGCATTGACCGCCTGACCATGCTCCTGACCGATTCGCATTCGATCCGCGACGTCATCCTCTTCCCGCTGCTTCGCCCCGAAGCGCAGGCCGCTTCCGCGGCAGAAAAGCTCTGAAGGGCCGGCCGCGCATGGGATTCGAATGGTTTGTCGCGCGGCGTTACCT
>JBGOWC010000319.1:0-3108 GCA_041478415.1 Terriglobia bacterium | reverse complement strand
CCGTGGCGCGGTAGATTGGGCGGCGAAGATCGAGCGCTTCAATGATGCCTTTCGGTGTGAGCGAGAAAAACTCGCGGACAAGCTCGGTGATGCGCTCTTCCGGAATCACGGCCGTGCCGAAGGATTCAACCATTACGGAGACCGGCTCCGCGACGCCAATCGCATAGGCGAGCTGAACTTCAACTTTGCGCGCGAGGCCCCCCGCGACGATGTTCTTCGCGATGTAGCGCGCCATGTAGCAGGCGGAGCGGTCCACTTTCGAAGGATCTTTGCCGGAGAAGGCGCCGCCGCCGTGACGGCTGTAGCCGCCGTATGTGTCCACAATGATCTTGCGGCCGGTCAGACCCGCATCGCCCATCGGCCCGCCGATGACGAATCGGCCGGTCGGGTTGATGTGGTACTTCGTGTTGCGGTCGAGCATCGCGGCCGGAATGATCGGGCGAATGACAAATTCAAGGATCGCGTCGCGCAGATCGGCGCTTGAAACTTTCTCGCTGTGCTGCGTGGAGATGACCACGCAATCAACGCGCACGGGACGGCCGTCGCGATATTCGATGGTGACTTGGGATTTTCCGTCGGGCCGGAGGAAATCAACGACGCCCGACTTGCGAACTTCCGCGAGACGCTGCGTGAGGCGGTGAGCGAGCTGGATGGGCATGGGCATCAGCTCTTCGGTCTCATCGCAGGCAAAGCCGAACATCAGCCCCTGGTCGCCGGCGCCGCCCGTGTCCACGCCCATGGCGATATCGGGCGATTGGCGCTTGACGGTGCAGATGACGGAGCAGGTATCGGCGTCAAAGCCGAACTTGGCGCGTGTGTAGCCAACATCGCGGATGACGTCACGCGCGATCTCCGTGTAATCGAGGTGCGCGGACGTGGTGATCTCACCCGCCACGACGACGAGCCCGGTGGTCACCAGCGTCTCGCAGGCAACACGGCCGCGGGGGTCTTGCTTCAGAACTTCGTCAAGTACCGCGTCCGAAATCTGGTCGGCGATTTTGTCCGGGTGACCTTCCGTAACCGACTCGGACGTAAACAAGAAACTCTTTCCATGCTGACTCAAACTAATCTCTCCTTCTGATGAGCGGTGGGGCTTCGATTCCCGCGTCCCGGGCAGAATTCCACGCTCTAAATAACTTTAGCAGGCTAACACCCACCCCTAGATGTGTCAACGCGTTGAATCCAAATGCGTTAATTGGCAGCGAATGGTTGCGCAGCGGGGTTGAATGGCGGCAGCATCCGGCGAAGGAACCCGGCGTCAGACCGTTTCGGCGTCGTCATCGGGCGTGGCGACGAGTTTCCCCTTTGTCTTCTTAGCCAGGAGATAGCTGCGGATGAAGGGGTCCAGGTCGCCATCGAGGACACGGTCCACGTCGCCGACTTCAAATTTGGTGCGCGTATCTTTGATCATGCGGTAAGGCTGCAGGACGTAGGAGCGAATCTGGCTGCCAAAACTGATGTCGAGTTTTGACTCGTCGAGTTTGTCGGACGCCTGGCGGCGCTTTTCAATCTCAAGCTCGTAGAGACGCGAGCGGAGCGCCTTCATGGCCAGCTCGCGGTTTTTATGCTGGCTGCGCTCGGCCTGGCAGCCAACCACAATATTGGTCGGAATGTGGGTGATGCGCACGGCCGTCTCCACCTTGTTGACGTTTTGGCCGCCCTTCCCTCCCGAGCGAAATGTGTCCACGCGGAGATCTTCCGGCCGAATATTGATCTCGATGCGGTCGTCCACTTCGGGAATGACAAAGACGGAGGCGAACGAGGTATGCCGCCGCGCGGCCTGGTCAAATGGCGAAATCCGCACGAGCCGGTGGACGCCGCTTTCGCCGGCGAGCAAACCGTAGGCATTCTCGCCCACGAATTGGACCGTGGCGGATTTGATCCCCGCTTCTTCGCCCGGTGTTTCATCAAGGACCGCGGCGCGAAAGCCTTTGCGCTCCGCCCAGCGCAGATACATGCGCAGAAGAATCGAAGCCCAGTCCTGCGACTCGGTGCCGCCCGCGCCGGGCTTGATGGTCATGATGGCGTTGAGGTGGTCGTTTTCCCCGGAGAGGAGGGTCTGCGTTTCGAGCTCGCCGACAAAATTCTCCGCCGCGTCGAGCTCGCCGGAAAGCTCCTTCAAAAGATCGGCGCGCTGCTCGACATTCGATTCCTCGCGCGCGAGGTGGATGTAGGTTTCGATGTCCCCGCCGGTGCGAGCGAGTTTTTCATCGGCGGTGAGCTGGTCTTCGGCGCGCTTGCGCTCGCGAAGCACGCTCTGCGCATCTTCCTGGTTGTTCCAGAAATCCGGTTTGGCGACGCGGGCTTCCAGGGATTTCAGGCGCTCGCGGTTTTGCGAAGCGTCAAAGATAGCTCCGTACGAGCTCGATGCGCTGCTTGAGGCCTTCAAAACGATGTTCGAGATCTTCGAGGATCATGTGCCCTTCCGAATGGCTCCAACAAGAAGAATAACGGAAACGAGGACGGAGAGCCAGGCGAACCAGTCGCCAAAACGAGTGTACAGCGTCTTGTCGGTCCGAAAGTCGTAGGGCAGATCGGCGGCGATGCGGGTATCCGAAGGAAGCCGCGAAAAAATCCGCCCGTAGGGATCAACGGAGACGGTGTAGCCGTTGTTGGTGACCCGCACGAGCCAGCGGCGATTTTCGACGGCGCGGACGCGGGCCGTGCGCAGGTGCTGCTCGGCCGCGGCGGAGCGGCCGAACCAGCCGTCATTCGAGATATTCACGAATAGCTGCGCGCCATTGGCCGCGAAACGGCGGATCTCGCCAGGGAAAATCGCTTCATAGCAGATGAAGACGCTGAAGCGAAATCCGCCCGGAAGCTCGCCGACCGCGACGCTCGAGCCTGGATGAAATCCGCCCACTTCATCGGAGAGACTGCGCACGAGGCGGTGAATCAATGGAAACGGCTCGTACTCGCCGAAGGGCACGAGATGAATCTTGTCGTAGGAAAAAACTCGCTGGCCCTGCGCGTCCACGAGAATCGCGCTGTTGTAAGGCGCGAGGCCCGTGCGCGCGACTTTGCCCGAACTATCGAGAAGCGGCTTCCATTCGACGACGCCCGCGAGAAAAGGATGGCCGAAGCGGATCGCGAGGCTTGATGCGCGCT
>JBGOWC010000348.1:0-2747 GCA_041478415.1 Terriglobia bacterium | reverse complement strand
GATTGTCGTACACGGTGTCCCGCCGCTCCATGAGCTGGTCGAGCCTGGAGCGCAGCGGCGCGAAATCCGACGGCACATAATTCAGCCAAAAGATGAATAGTAGCGTGGCCACGGCCAGCGCAAGACAGGCGAAGAGGACCGCGGCATCCGCACCGCCGAGCGACCCTGCAAAAATCGTTAGTGCGGCTGTCGAGGCCAAGCGCTAGTCCTCCGTCTCGCGATCGGCGCGCGCCCGGGCACGCGCGAGCATCTCCGATGAAATAGAAGCCGTTCCGGTTGGCGTAACCGCGGCCGGCCGGCGAGCCCACCGGGAGATCACCACGACGACCAGAACAAGCCCCGCGGCAAGGGCGGTGCCCGGAATGTACCAGGCGATGCTGTTGAAGCCCTTCTTCGGCGGCTCGGCGAAGACCTGCATGCCGAACTCCTGGACGAACGACTGAACGAGGAGGTCATCGGAATCACCGCGGGCCACGGCCTGATCCAGTTGCTTCAGCATGGAGGCCGAGACGGTGCAGCCGACGTGATTGCACTGCGTCAAAATCTGGCTACAACCGCACATGCAGAGCAACTTCGCGCCAATCTTTTTGGCGCGGTCCGTTTGCTGGGCGCCGGCGGGGGCAATGCAAAGCGGCAGCGCCGCGGCCACGAACAACAGCAATGCAAGGAAAAAGGTTCGAGGGTTAGTCATGGCCTTTCGAGTAAGAGACCGCGCTCGGCGCAGTTCCGGAGAGAGAACTGGCCGGGGCCGGCGCGTCCGCTCGAGAGAGAACGAGGACGGCCCGCCGATTCGGCAATAGCGCGACAATCGTCCCGAAAACGATGAAAACCCCGCCGAACCAGATCCATTTCACCAGGGGGTTGAGGTAGGCGTGGATGACGGCCTGATTGTTATCCGGGCTGCGGCCCGCATAGACGACGTAGAGGTCCTCGCGCAGCGTCGAATAGATTGCCACCATCGTGCCCGATTGTTCGTTGGTTTGAAAAAAACGCCGCTCGGGGTAGAGCATCATGACCGGCTTTTCGCCGCGAAGGACTTCCACGATCATGCGCTCAGAGGTGTAGTTCTTCTCCGGCTTCGTATCCATGCTCTGCAAAAGAATGCTGTATGGCCCGAGCTGCATCGTTGCGCCAACGGACATTTCTTTTTGGGCGTCACGATTGAAAGCGGCTCCTGCGATCCCGATGAAAATCAGCACCATGCCGAAGTGGACGATATAGCCGCCGTAACGCCGCGTATTGCGCATGGTCAGCTCGCCGATGGACGTGAAGAGTGAACTGCCTGTCCGCGCGCGGATAACGCGAGCGCCGCGGAGAAACTCCATCGAAATCGTGCAGGTAACGAAAACGCACAGGATCAAGCAGACAAGCGAATAGAATTCACGGAATCCGAGCGCGAAGGCAACTACGCCGGCGACGATCCCCACGGCGAGGGGCCAGCCGAAATTCCGGCGCAGACTCTCCATCGAGGTCCGTCGCCAGGCAAGCAGGGGGCCCACGCCGGTCAAAAAAAGCAACAGCAGGCCGATGGGGATATTCACTTTGTTGAAAAACGGCGCGCCCACACTGATCTTGGAGCCCTCCACCAACTCGGAGAGCACCGGGAAAAGAGTTCCGGCAAGCACCGCGATGCAGGCCACAAGGAGAATCAGGTTGTTGAACAGGAAGCTTGATTCGCGCGAAACGATGGAATCGAGCTGATTCTCGCTGCGGAGATAGTCGCGGTTTTTCAAATACGCCGTCAGGCAGACTACAAGAATCGTGATGATGAAGCCGAGAAACCAGGGGCCGATTGTGGATTGGGCGAAAGCGTGGACGGAACTTACCACGCCACTGCGGGTAAGAAACGTCCCCAGGATGCAGAGCAGAAACGTCGTGAACACCAGCCAGACGTTCCACACCTTCATCATGCCGCGCTTTTCCTGCATCATGACCGAATGGAGAAACGCCGTGCCGGTCAGCCACGGAAGGAGCGAGGCGTTTTCCACGGGATCCCATCCCCAATAGCCGCCCCAACCGAGAACGGCGTAGGCCCAGTGGGCACCGAGAAGAATGCCGACAGACTGAAAACACCAGGCGATCATCGTCCACTTCCGGGTGAGATGGATCCATTTCTCACCGGGATAGCGCGCCAGGAGCGCGGCAAGCGCAAATGCAAACGGGATCGTGAAGCCGGTGTAGCCGGAATAAAGATTTGGAGGGTGAATCACCATCTCGGGATATTGAAGAAGCGGATTCAAACCGCTGCCGTCGGCTCGCGCGATGACGTTCCAGACGCCGTCGGCGCCTTGCGTACCGAGGGCGCGAAACGGGCTAGCGACGAAATTATTGAGCGTGAGGAAAAAAATCTGCACACCGGCCATCACCACGGAGACGTAGGGCATCAATTCGAGATGTTTTCCGCGGTAAGCGATGAGTACGGAGACAATGTAGACCGACAGAAGGAAGGTCCAGAAGAGGAGTGAGCCTTCCTGACCGGACCAGAGCGCGGCAAATTTATAGAAATTTGAGAGATCGCGATTGCTGTGGGCCGCGACGTAAGCAACGGAATAATTGTCACTGAAAAAGAGATAAACGAGGCTTGCCGTCCCGAGAAAAACCAGGCCGCACGCAGCCACACCGGCCTGACGCGCGCTCTTGATGAGCAGAGGATGGCGCGTGAGGATGGATGCGATCCCGCCCGCGAATGCGTACGCAGCGCACACAAAGGCAAGCAGGAGAGCGAACGAGCCGAATAGATCCACGAG
>JBGOWC010000223.1:0-4262 GCA_041478415.1 Terriglobia bacterium | reverse complement strand
CGCTCGATCTCCTCGGTGACCGGGAGGGTGTTCGTTTCGCCGCCCTTCACGGTGAGCGTGATGAGTCGGGTCTCCGGGTTGTAGTCGGAGAGTTTTGCTCCGAGCGCTTCGCCGAATCTATACGCGAGGTCCGCGCAGAGCAGGACGAAGAGCCGGAGCCAGATGGGACACTTGGCGAGAATCGCGGCGCGTTGTTCACAGGACACCGTCTTTTGGCTTGGCCTCGGTTGGGCGATGCGCGGGACGCTGCGGTGCAGTTCGGGGTTGCCGATGATGGGGCCGAGTTCGCGGAGAATTCTCCGGAGCGCCTTGAGGCGCGTGTACAGGGTGTTTTTCGCGTAGCGGTTGCGCCACGCGCCGACGATGTTTGCGGCGTGCGTGGCGTTCAGTTGCTTCGCCGGGAGATGGCCGAAGAGCCGCGCGAGTTCCGATGCGACGAGGCGCGCCGCGTCCGTCTCGTGGCGTCCCCGGATATAGAACGCGGTGACTTCACTGATGGTGCCGGGGCCGAGGCTTTTTTTGAGGCGGTCGTGGCGTTGCGCATCTTGGTCTGATGGCGCAGCGCTCCCATCTTGGTGTTGAAAGCCTTCCGGTGGCGGCGCTTCTGTTCATCGTCCCAGTCGGCGTAGAACTTCCCGTATTTCTTCATCATGTGACACCGTGAGGACACCGCGTTGCTCCGGGCCGCGCCTGGTGCGGGTTTCTCGCTGGTGTGACTTGTCCGGTTGGACAGGTGCTTCGATGCGGTTTCAATAGAGAGTGCAGGCGGGCGTTCTGTTTCCTCGCCTGAGGGCTCCAGCGCCGCTATACTGCGAGTTTCCCGTGAGACAAACCGGCAAAACTCGAAAAGAGCGGCGCGCGGCGCAAGATGAGGATTCGCTGCTGCGCCGGATCGCGAAGTCGGCTCAACTGTCAGGCTCGGCGGCCAAAACGGGGAGCGGCGCTCGCCTGCGGGTCGGGGTCGGCGACGATGCGGCCCTGTGGTCGGCGCGGGCGGGGCAGGAAGTGATCCTGAAATGCGATTGGTTCCTTGAGGGCGTGCACTTCCTGCGGGACAAACACCCGGCCGATTCAATCGGGTGGAAGTGCCTGGCGCGGGCGGTGAGCGACGTGGCCGCGATGGGAGGCGTGCCCCGGTGTTGCCTGTTGAGCCTGGCGTTGCCGGCGTCCCACACGGGCCATTGGTTGGATGAATTTCTCGGCGGACTGCGGCGGGCGGCGCGGCGATTCGACTGCGTCCTCGCCGGCGGAGACACGACGCGGCACCGGCAGATCCTCATCAACATGACCGTAATCGGCGAAGTGGAGAAAGGCCGAGGGGTGCTGCGGTCCGGCGCGCGGCCGGGCGATCTGATTTACGTGAGCGGGCGGCTGGGCGAGGCGGAGCTGGGCCTGGGACTGATTCTCGGCGGTCTGCGGCGCGCGAATAAGAAAGACCAGGTGCTCAGAAAGCATCTTTATCCGGCGCCGCGGCTCGCACTGGGCCGCTGGCTGGCGAAAAAGCGCCTGGCCACGGCAATGATGGACCTCTCGGACGGGCTTTCGAGCGATTTGCCTCGCCTCTGCGCGGCGAGCGGTGTCGGCGCGGAGATTGCGGCGGCGAAAATTCCGGCCGTGCGGGTGCCGAAGGGCCTCGGGGGGCGTGCGTATGATCCGCCACGGCTAGCTCTGGACGGCGGCGACGACTACGAATTGCTGTTCACAATTTCGAAGCAAAAAGCGCACTTGCTGCCGCGAATAATCGGCGGTGTGCCGGTGACCGCGATTGGCGAGATCACGAGGGGGCGCGCAATTCGGCTGAGACGACCGGATGGCGGAACGGAAGCGATCGCCGCGCGCGGATGGGATCCTTTTCGGTAGAGAGTCTATCTGCGCGAGTCCGGGAATTAGCCGGGCGCGCCGGCAGTTTTGGACGGCGCGGTCTTCGTCGGCGGCGTGGGCTTACTGCCCGGAGGGTGCTCGGCGGGCTCGTCCTCGGTCGGCGCGGTGTCCGGCGTATCCACGTTGACGTGATGCTCGCCGGCGAGTTGCTCGAGCGGCGTCACGTTGGCGAAATCGAGCACGGGCATTCCTACGGTGGCGCCCTGCATGAATTCCAGCCATAAAGGCAATGCCGCGCGCGCGCCGGTCTCTTTCTTCCCCAGCGAGATGGCCTTGTCGTCGTAGCCGACCCATACGCCGGCGGTGAGCTGCGGCGTGAAGCCGACGTACCACGCGTCGGTGTAGTCCTGCGTTGTGCCGGTTTTTCCCGCGCTGGGACGGCCGAGCTCCTTGGCGTGGACGCCGGTTCCGAACTGGACGACTTCCTCGAGCATGGCGGTCATCGTGCGCGCGACGTCGGGCAAGATGACGTCGTGAACTTCGGGGTGCGCCTCTTCGAGCAGTGCGCCTTCGTAAGTCGTCACGCGGCGGATCATGTGCGGATCAATGCGGATGCCGTCGTTGGGGAACACGGTGAACGCCGAAACGTGCTCGAGAAGCCGCATGTCCGCCGCGCCGAGGGCCAGGGGAAGGTACGGCGGCAGCGGCGTGGTGATGCCGAAGCGGCGCGTCATATCCACGACGGTGTTGATGCCCACTTTTTCGGCGAGCTTGACGGCGGGAACGTTTCGCGATCCGGCAAGCGCGCGGCGCAGGGTGATCGTGCCTTCGAATTTTTCGTCGTAATTGCGCGGCGAATACGGCTGGCCGCCACTGATGGTCGTGAACGGGGCGTCGAGAATCGTGTCGAACGGCGTCGAGCCCTTTTCGAGGGCGTCCGCGTAAACGTAAATTTTGAATGAACTGCCGACCTGGCGGAAGGACTGCGTGGCGCGGTTGAATTTTGAATCCTCGAAGCTGTAGCCGCCGACGAGCGCTTTGATCTCGCCGGTGGCGTTGTCAATGGAGACGAGCGCGGCCTGGGCGGCGGGCTGCTGCTCGAGCTGCACGCGCACCGTCGTCTCGCGCAAATCCTCGATGGAAAATTGCGCGAGGTCGCCGACTTTCACAAGCTCGTTGGGTTTTTTCCTGCCGGTCCACGCGAAATCGAGTGCGGTGAGGAGCGCGCGGTACGGACCAATCTTGATGAGCGCGTTTTTGTCGTCCAGCGAGAGCACCAGGCCGGTGACGTAACCGCCCTTTTCAATGGGGCGGCGCCAGTCGTCGTCTTCGTAGGTGTCGAGCTTGCCCAGGTTGTCGCGCAGAATATTCGGCAGTTCGCCGCGCCAGCCGTGGCGGCGGTCGTGGGCGTGCAGCCCATTGCGCACGGCGTTGTTCGCGGCGCGCTGCATGTTCACGTTGAGCGTGGTGTAGACGCGCAGTCCGCGCTCGTGCACGGCTTCCGTGCCGTAGGTGAACTCGAGATATTTGCGGAGCTCTTCGAAAAAATACGGTGCGAGGTCGTTGCGCGGATATTGAACGTGCAAGCCGAGCGGCGATTTTTTCCCGGCGTCGGCTTCGCTCGGGGTGATTTTTCCTTCGTCGGCCATGCGCGTGAGGACCAGATTGCGGCGCTCGCGAGCCAGCTCTGGATTCACCAGCGGAGAAAATTTCGGGCCGTTAACCATGCCGGCGAGGAGCGCGCCTTCGGGCAGCTTCAGGTCGGTGACCGGCTTGCCGAAATAAAATTGCGACGCCGCCGCGAAACCGTAATTGCCGTGCGCGAGATAGACCTGGTTGGCATACATGGTAAAAATCTGCGGCTTCGTGTACCAGCGCTCGATCTGCAGGGCGAGAAGAATCTCCTGCATTTTGCGGCGGAAGCTGCGGTCGGAGCGATCGAGGAAGAGCGTGCCGGCAAGCTGCATGGTGATGGTGCTGGCGCCTTCGGCGATGCGGCGCTTGCGGATGTTGCGCATGGTCGCGCCGGCGATGCGCGGAAAATCAATGCCCCAGTGCTCCTCGAAGTGCTGGTCCTCGATGGCGCGGACGGCGTTGTAGAGAACCTTGGGGCATTGCTCGTAGGTCATCAGGACGCGGCGCTGAATTGCGAAGCTGCCCACGAGCTGGCCATCGTCGGCGTAAATTTCGGTGACGACGTTGGGACGATAGGTCTCGAGCGCGCGAATTTCGGGAAGGTCGCTGGCGTAAACGAAGAGCAGGCCGCAGCCGGCGCCGAGCGCGATGGAACAGAGAAGAAGAAACGCAAGGGCGACGCGGTCCATGAGTTTGAAGCCGCGGAGGCGCAGGGTGATCGGGGGGAGGCTCAGCATGGAAAGAAGATTCTAGCGCAGAAGATGTCTAGCCGAGGGCAGAGGCTACGACAATGTTTCGTAATACTT
>JBGOWC010000147.1:0-5707 GCA_041478415.1 Terriglobia bacterium | reverse complement strand
GGGGACGGAGGTGACGGTTGGAAAGAAGGCGGTGACGGATTTCGTGATGGACATCGCGCGGGCCGAGGTCCGAAACGCGGAGGGAAAACTCGGGACGCTGGGCAAACGAATTGAATTGAAGGGGCACAGCGCGAGCACGGGGCTGGATGAAATATTGACGCTGGAGGTGTACGACGCCTTCCCCTCCATGGCGCTGCTATCCGCGACGATTCGGAACGCAAGCGGCAAGGATGTGCGTGTGGACCGCGTGTCGCTGCAGAGGCACCGGTTGAACGCGACGCTGACGGACGCGGGCGCAAAGTCCCATGAGATGTATGCGTTTTTTGGGTCGAGCCTGATGTGGGGAAAGGACGACGTGCTGCCGATTCCGGCGAAGTTTGCGCAGGAGAATCCGTTCGGGACGCCCGTGGAGACAAAGAGTGATCTGGGGCGAGTCGGCGGCGGGATTCCCGTGGTGGCGTTTTGGACGCGGAATGCAGGCCTGGCAATCGGCCACGTGGAGACGCTGCCGCTGGCCGTTTCGATTCCGGTCGAGACGACTTTGGACGGGCGCGTGAGAGCGAGCGTAAACGTCCCAGCGGATACGACGTTGAAACCGGGGGAAGCGTTTTCGACGCCGCGAACATTCGTGAGCGTGTACAAGGGAGATTATTACGAGCCGCTGCAAATGTGGTCGGAGGCGGTGGAGCGCGAAGGGCTGGCGCGGCCGAAGAACAATAATGAGAACTATGCGGTGAGCTGGTGCGGGTGGGGCTACGAATCGGACGTGACGCCGAGGCAGATGGTGGAGACCATTCCGAAGCTGAAGGAGCTGGGGATTCACTGGGCGACGCTCGACGACCGCTGGTTCAACAACTACGGGGACTGGCAGCCGCGAGCAGACACGTTTGGCGGCGACGCGATCCAGACGCTGGTGAAGGATTTCCACGCGCAGGGGATCAAAATGCAGTTGTGGTGGCTGCCGCTGGCGGTGGAAGACGGAAAATTTGGCTACGGCAGGCACCGGTTCACGACCTCGGAGGTCGTGAAGGAGCATCCGGACTGGCTGGTGCTGGATGAGCGTGGAAAGCCGGCACGGATGACACGCAACTTGGCGACGCTCTGCCCAGCGGTGCCGGAAGTGCGGGACTATTACAAGAAACTGACGGAGCGATTCATTCGCGATTGGGATTTTGACGGGCACAAGCTGGACAACATCTACGCGACGCCGAAGTGCTACAACCCGAAGCATCATCACAAATCGCCGCTCGATTCCGTGAACGCGATGGGAGATGTGTACAAGACGATTTTCGAGACGACGCGGGCGCTGAAAGCGGACAGCGTAACCCAAAGCTGCCCGTGCGGAACGCCGCCGAGCGTGGCGTGGTTCCGGTACATGGACCAGGCGGTGACGGCGGATCCCGTCGGCTCAGTGCAAGTGCGACGCCGGATGAAAATGTACAAGGCGCTGCTGGGGCCGAGCGCGGCAATCTATGGCGACCACGTGGAGTTGACGGAGATTGCCAATCCAAGCGGCGGGGACGAGCAGGATCTGGGGAGCGACTTTGCCTCGACGCTGGGAACGGGCGGAGTGCTGGGAACGAAGTTCACCTGGCCGGATTACGGGCCGAAGCTGAAGAACGTGTATTTGAATGCGGCGAAGGAGCCCGAGTGGAAGAAGTGGATCGCGCTCTATAACCAGAAAATGCTCTCGAAGGGGACGTTTCTGGATTTGTATGTGTATGGCTACGATTCGCCGGAGGCGTACGCGATCGCAAAGGATGGAGAGATGTATTACGCGTTTTACGCGCCGGAGCCGCCCGGGAAAACGGGAGGGAAAGAGGGAGTATTTCGCGGCGAGGTGGAATTGCGAGGGTTGGAGGCGAAGCCCTATCAAGTGGCGGACTACGTGAATGGCCGCGACTACGGGACGGTTACGGGACCCATCGCCAAAATGACCGTGGATTTCAAAGGAAATTTGCTCTTGGAAGCAAAGCCGTCAACGCAATAGACTCGAGGAAGATGACCCCGTAAAGCCGCCGCTACAAAGTCAGCGATTCAGAAAAGCAGTCCGGTGCGCGGCGTCGCGGAAGGCTTCTGTGCCGCCCGGCCGCGTGGTGGAGAGGGCGCCGGTGAGATTGCCGAAGCGGAGGCAATCTTCAATCTTGGCGCCGCGGATGAATTGATGGAGAAAGCCGGCGTCGAAGCTGTCGCCGGCGCCGATGCTGTCCACGGCCTCGGTCCTGGGCGCGGCGGCTTCGAAAGATTCCCTTCCCTTGCGGGCGAGAACTCCTTTCTCGCCGCGCTTCATGACAACCAGCGGGACTTTTCCCGCCAGTGTGTTTGCTGCGCTCATCGGGTCCGCGGCGCCGGCGAGGCGGCAAGCTTCGTGTTCGTTGGGCAGGAGGACATCCACGAATTTGAGCACATCCAGGGCGTCGCTTTCCCAGCGGTCATCGGGGTCGTCATTGGTGTCGAGCGAAGTGGTTAGACCGGAATGCTGCGCGAGGCGAAAAAGCTCGGCAACGCGCGGGCGAAGCGCGCGTTGAAGGAAATACGAGGAGAGATGGAGGTGGCGGGCGCTGAAGATATGCTCAAGATCGAGGTCTTCGAAGCGCATTTCGGCCATGACACCGGGATAAGTGAGGATGTAGCGCTTCTGCGGACGCGCAAGGATCACGGTAAGCCCGGTCTGTTTGCCGGCGAAACGGTGGACGCGGGAAAGATCGGCGCCAGACGGGGCAAGACGTTCCAGACAGAGCTGGCCAAAGGGGTCATCGCCGATAGCGGAGTTGAAGCCCACGCGGTTGCCAAGGAGCGCAAAATTGTGGGCAAAGATGGCGGAGGAGCTGCCGAGGGTAATTCGGAGATCGCTGGCGAGATGCTCGCGATCGAGCTCCAATTCGGCGGGAAGGCCGTAGAGGACGAGATCCAGATTGAGTTCACCAACGACGCTGAGGTCGAACTGAGTTGGCCTGCTCACGGAAGCGTCTCTGGAATTCGCTTTAGTCAAGGATCACGACGCGGCTGAGATGGCGCGGGTGGTCGGGGTTGAGGCCCTTCTTGATTCCGGTGTGGAAGCCCAGCAACTGTGCGGGGACAACATAGGGCGCGAGAAGGAATATCTCCGGAACTGTTGCACCGAGTTCGAAGACGAGGTCGCTCGAGCGGCGGACGGCATCGGTGGCGCGATTGCAGACGGCGATAACGGTCCCGCCCAGCTCTTTCATTTCGACGAGGACTTCGCTCTCCGCCTGGTAGCCGCTCTCGCTGAGAAAGAAAGTGAGGCAGGTTTCCGGAGCAACGATGGCTTTGGGGCCGTGGCGGAATTCCAAGGTATGGTAACTCTGGCCATAGGAGCAGGACATTTCGATGACTTTGAGCCCTGCTTCGCGGGCAATGGCGTGGAAGGGTCCCTGACCAAGAAAAACGTAATTGGCGAAGTTGCGATCGGCGACGAACGCCCCGATGCGATCGTTGTAGCCATGAATGCGGGAAGCGAGCTGCGCGGCGAGAGTAGGGATGGCGTCAAGGAAGCCGCCAACGCCGGCGCAAGCAGCAGCGAGATGCTGAAGGACGAGGAGCATGGAAGTGAACGAGCGCGTCATGATGGTGCTTTTTTCGTCGGCGCCGGAGAGTTCGATGGTGAGGTCGCAGGTCTGTGCGAGAACAGATTGGGAAGCGCAGGTGATGCCAAGGGTAGGAACGTTGTAGTCGCGCGAGAGGACTTGCGCGGCGCGAAGGGCTTCGGAAGTGCGGCCGGAGCGAGAGATGACCACGGCCTGGAGGCCGGCGGAGCGAAGGAGCGCGAGATCGGGAAAGAGAAGCGGGTCGGACGCGGGAAGAGCGCGAGCGGGCTGGCCGGTGAGGAGCGTCCACGTTGCAGCGGCGGCTTCGGCGAGATAAAAGCTGGTGCCGCATCCGAGGAAAAGCCATTCCTTGCGGGATGGCGCTTGTTCAACGGCAGAGTGGAAGGCGGCGCTTGCGTGTGCCTGCCGCGGCGTGGAAAGCCAGATCTCGGGCTGAGAAAGTATCTCCGCGAGCGTGTCCGAGTTCTGGAGCGGCAAATTGGCGGTGGGCATCAGTCCTTATCCTTGACGGCATATTTCAACTGCGGAGCGATGTGCAGCCGCTCCTCGGATCTCCAGGCTCTAGACGAGCGTCACCTCGACGTCGGCATCACGCAGAGCTTTCAAATGAGACTTGGCAATCTTGCGGTCCGTGATGGCCTCGTGGACCGCGGAAGTCGGCATGATGAGCGACAGGCTGCGGCGGCCGAACTTGCTCGAGTCGCAGACGACGATGGTGCGGCGCGCCGCTTCGGCCATCGCGCGGTTGACGCGGGCTTCGAGGAGATTCGGAGTTGTAAGGCCGTAGCGAACGTCGAAACCGTCCACTGCCAGGAAAAGAAGATCCGCGCTGAGGCGCCGCAGAGATTCCTCGGCGAGCGGGCCGACGAGAGAGAAAGAGTTCTTGCGGAGGGAGCCGCCGGTGAGGATCACCTCCACAGAAGTGCCGGCGAGCTCGGCGGCGATGTTGGTGGCGTTGGTGATGATGGTAAGGCTGCGGAAATGGACGCAGGCGCGGGCGATGGCGGACGTGGTGGTGCCGGAATCGAGGATGATGACCTGGCCCGGCCGGATCATCTTGACGGCCGCGGCGGCGATGCGAAGTTTTTCCTGACGGAAAAGCCGTTCCTTCTCCTGAAGAGAGCGGTCGTTCAGGGCGCCAATGCGAACGGGCAGGGCGCCGCCGTGGGTGCGCTCCAGCTGGCCCTGGTGATGCAGGAACTCGAGATCCTTGCGGATGGTGATCAGGGACGTATGGAAACGCGTGGAGAGGTCGCGGACAAGGACGCGGCCTTCGTTTTGGAGAAGCTCGAGGATTTGACGCCTGCGTTCTTCGCTCAGCATGGCGGTTGGAAAGCGCTTTCGTTTTGTTTCGAAAACATTCTTTTAATTTCGTTCCTGCGACTCTCCCACACTTCGTCATTCGAGACAAGATAACGCGTCAGCCTTCTCCAGAGAAGGCCCTCACGACGGCTTGCGATCGCAATTTCTCGATATCGGCGAGGCGGGCGGCGCCGGGTGAGTCGGCGAGGCAATTCGCCGCCGCGCAGGCGGCCGCCAAGCGCAGCGCTTCTTCGGCGGGGATACGCAGCGCGGCGGCGTGAGCCAATGCCGCAACCGCTGCGTCTCCGCAGCCGACCGTGGAGCGCGCGCGCACGGCGATTGCGGGAGCATGATAGACGGGCCCGCCCTTCTGCAAGCACAACAACAAGCCTTGCTCTCCAAGACTGAGAGCGGCGCTTTGGGCGCCCAGCGAGATCAGTTGATGGACGGCTCGCACGCCGGCAGGAATGTCCGAAATGGTTTCGCCGAGCAACCACTCGGCCTCCTGGCGATTGGGCTTGATGTAATGAGGCCGCGCAGCGAGGCCCAGGCGGAGCGGCGCTCCGCTTGTGTCGAGAAACGTGCGGCAGCCGAAGGAATGGGCGCGTCCGATGAGGGAGGCGTAGAAATCGTCGCCAACGCCGGGAGGAAGACTCCCGGAAAAAATGGCCATGAGCCGCTCCCTGCCTTGGGCGAAAGCGGATGCACATTTTTTCCGGAACTTGGCGATTTCGTTCCGCGAAGGAGTAGCGCCCGGCTCCAGAAATTCGGTAACGCGGCCATCGTCCTCGATCATCTCCATATTGACGCGCGTCTTTTGTTGCGTGGGGCAAGCG
>JBGOWC010000173.1:0-5154 GCA_041478415.1 Terriglobia bacterium | reverse complement strand
GGTTGATGGCGGCGATGAAGTAGCCATTGGCGACGGCATGCGCGGGCTGCTCAAGTTCCCAGAGATATTCGGAAAGGCCTGCGACGGTGGCGGAAGGATTGAAGACGATTTCTGCGCCGTTCAGTCCGAGAATGCGCGCGCCTTCGGGAAAATGCCGGTCATAGCAGATGTACACGCCGACGCGAGCGAAGCGCGTCTCAAAAACCGGATAGCCGGCGTTGCCGGGCGTGAAATAAAACTTCTCCCAGAAGCCGGGATGAGCGTGGGGGATATGGTGCTTGCGGTATTTGCCGAGATAGCGGCCGTCGGCGTCGAAAACGGCGGCGGTGTTGTAGAAGAGCCCGGTCATTTCGATTTCGTAGACGGGGACGATGAGGACCATGCCGTATTTTTTCGCGAGCTTCTGCATTCGCAGGAGCGTGGGGCCGCCGGGGACTTTCTCGGTAAGCTCGTGCCAGCGCGTGTGCTGCTCGGCGCAAAAATAAGGGCCGTAGAAGAGCTCTTGCAGGCCGAGGATTTGGACCTTTTTCTTCGCCGCAGCCGCGATGAGCGACTCGTGCTTTGCAATCATCTTCTCCTTGATCTGAGCAAGGGAATATTTCTCCGGAGACCAATCGCAATGGGTCTGAATGAGACCACAGCGCACAATTCGGGGCATCGGGCTCCTCCTCCAGCTTGGCGAAACGGGAAGTCTATGCGCAGGCCCGCAGCGGCGCAAGACTGCTCCTTTACCTGCTTGACCTCGTTTACCTATAATCCTCGTTTCTCACATTGGAGGGGAACCTACGTGCCCGTCGGAACCGCATTTCACGAACGAACGCTCGCGCTGTGCGAAAGCCTGAACTACCGCGAATGGTCGGGCTACTACACGGTCAGCGCGTACGAGATGCACCACGAGCACGAGTACAACGCGATCCGCAATTCGGCCGCGCTGATTGACATCTCGCCGCTCTTCAAATACCGGGTCACCGGACGGGACGCGACCAGACTCGTGAACCGCGTCATTACGCGCGACATCAACAAGGTCGCGGTGGACCAGGTGATTTATTGCTGCTGGTGCGATCCCGAAGGAAAAGTGATTGACGACGGCACGATCACGCGCCTGGGCGAAAATGATTACCGCTGGACGGCGGCCGATCCGAGCCTGCGCTGGTTTCAGCAGAACGCCCTCGGCCTGGAGGTGACGATCGAGGACATTTCGGAAAAAACGGCGTCGCTGGCGCTGCAGGGGCCGACGTCGGGGAAGCTGCTGCACGCCGCGGCCGATGCGGAGATCACCAACCTGAAATATTTTCGCGTGACGCGCGGAAAAATCGCCGGCGTGCCGGTGGACATCTCGCGCACGGGCTATACCGGCGACCTGGGCTTTGAGATTTGGATGCCGTGGAAAGACGCGGTCAAGGTCTGGGACGCGCTGGTGGCCAAAGGCAAAGCCTTCGACGTTCATCCCGCCGGAATGATCGCGCTCGATATCGCGCGGATCGAAGCCGGCCTCATCCTGATCGAAGTGGACTACTTTTCCAGCAAAAAGGCGCTGATCGCCTCGCAGAAGTATTCCCCGGCGGAGATCGGCTTGGGCAAGCTCGTGGACCTGAAGAAGGAGAGCTTCGTGGGCCGCGAAGCTTTGCTGCGGGAAGAAAAGAAGGGCGCGGAGCGAGCGCTCGCCGGCCTCGAAATCAACTGGACCGAAGTCGAACAGCGCTTCGACGCCATCGGCATGCCGCCGCAGGTTCCGGGAATGGCCTCGCGCGTGGCCGTGCCCGTGTATCGCAACGGCAAGCAGGCTGGCAAGGCGACTTCGACCACGTGGTCGCCAACATTGAAAAAGATGATCGCGCTGGCCAGCGTCGAGCGCGAGTACAGCGAACTGGACACGGTTCTGCAGATGGAGCTGACCGTCGAAGCGGTGCGCCACCAGGTCTCGGCAAAGGTTGTGCCGCTTCCCTTCTTCAACCCCAAGCGGAAGACCGCCGTTCCGGTGATCTAGCGGCGGCTTACTCCACTAATCGGTTGTATTTTTTCAGGACGGCGCGAAGCTTGTCGTGCGGGAGCGCGATGACGCGGTGATTTTCGATGCCGGTCATGGTTTCCGCAGCGACCATGGCGTTGACGATGGCTTCTTCCGTGGCCTGCACCGTTGCGGCAAAGACGGCATCCATGCGGTCATTCGGAAGCATGGTGAGGTTCACGATGCCGTCTGTCTTCGCTGCGCCGGGGTTGGCCGTCGAGAACGCAATGAATATGTCGCCGGAGCCGTTGCCGGAGATGCTGCCGTTTCGGCCGAGGCCGAGCGAGACGCGGCGGGCGAGACGCTTGAGCTGGTGCGCGAGGAGCGGGGCGTCCGTGGCCACCACGATGATGATCGAGCCGCGCTCGATTGTGTCGTACGGGGCGGCGGCGTAGGGATCTTCGGAGGGAATTTCCCGGCCGACGGGTATTCCGGCGATGCGGAGATTGTTCCGCGTGCCGTAATTGCATTGCACGAGAACGCCAACAAGGAAGCCGCCCGCTTTGGCGTCGAGCTTGCGCGAGGCCGTTCCAATTCCGCCCTTGTAACCGTTGCAGATCATTCCGGTGCCGCCGCCGACGCTGCCTTCGGCAACGGGGCCGGATTTCGCGGAATCCATCGCCTGCATGGCGTGCTCGGACTTTACGTGAAAGCCGTTGATGTCGTTGAGCCAGCCGTCCCAGGTTTCGGCGACGACGGGAAGCGACCACCAGTAACCGGTGGGATCGGGCTGGCCGTGCGCGACGCGCCATTGAATGACCGCATCGCGAACGACGCCGACGCTGTGCGTGTTGGTGATCATCACTGGGCCTTCGAGGAAACCGGACTCTTCGACCCAGGTCGTGCCGGTCATTTCGCCGTTGCCGTTTTGCGAGAACCATCCGGCGAAAACGGGGCTGTTCATGGAGTCCTTGCCGCGGGGAAGGATGGCCGTGACGCCGGTGCGCACGGGACCTTTGCCGACCTGCAGCTTTCCTTCGCCGGAAATGAGCGTGGTGTGACCGACCGCGACGCCGGGAACATCGGTGATGGCGTTGAGGGGGCCGGGCGCGCCGTCAAAGGGAACGCCGAGATCGCGCGCGCGGGGCTTGGCGGCTGCCTGTTGCTGCGCAGATGGAGCGGGCACGAAAACCAGCGAGCAAACGATTGCGCTGATCCATCGGATTGTGTGCGGGCGGATTGTGTACAGGCGGATCATTTTCCACTCTCCTAAGCTGCGCGAGCGAAATGCAGCAAATCCCAAATGTCCCTCACCGAAGATTCACCCGATCGAGTGCGGTCAAGATCGCGCGCGCGATTGTGCGTGACTCGTCATCCGTCAAGATAAACGGCGGAGCAAGCAGGATGTGATCGCCGCGCGTGCCGTCCACGCAACCCTGTGAAGGATACGTGAGAACGCCTTCGTCCATCGCGGCGCTGCGGATTTTCTCGGCGATTCCCTCACCAGGCTCGAACGGTTGTCGCGTCGTTTTGTCGCGGACAAACTCGATGCCAATGAGAAGACCCAACCCGCGGATTTCGCCAACGTGCGGGTGAGATTCGAACGGAGCAAGCGCAGCGCGCAGTGACTGCGCGGCGGGCGTGACGCGGTCGAAGAGGCGGTGCGTCTCGAGGTGGTCGAGAACGGCGTTGCCAGCAGCGGCTGCGACGGGATGCGCCTGATAGGTGAAGCCATGCGCGAAGGCGCCGGAGCCGCGCTCAAAGGCTTCGACAACGCGGGGCGCGACGATCACGCCGCCGAGCGGTGCGTAGCCGCTGGCGATGCCTTTGCCGATGAGGATCATGTCCGGCTCGACGCCCCAGTGCTCGATGGCGAACGGCTTACCAGTGCGGCCCAGTCCTGACATCACCTCGTCGGCGATAAGGAGGATGCCGTTCTTGCGGCAAATTTCGGCGATGCGCGCGACATAGCCTTCCGGCGGAGGGGCGGCGCCGAGGGTCGCACCGACGACGGGCTCGAAGACGAATGCCGCGGCGTCCTGCGCGCCGATTTTTTGCAATTGCGTCTCGAGATCGTCGGCGCAAGCGACGGCGCAATCCGGAAACGTCTTTTCGAAGGGACAGTGATAGCAGAAACAGGGCGCAATGTGTCCCCATTCGGCGAGCAGCGGAAGATACGGCGCGCGGCGATTGACGTTGCCGCTGACGGTCATCGCGCCGAGTGTGCTTCCGTGGTAGCTCTGGCGGCGCGAAAGGACGCGGTAGCGCGCATTGTCGCCGCGCTCGAGATGAAACTGTCGGGCGAGCTTGATGGCGGTTTCGGTGGCCTCGGAACCGCCGGAGGTGAGATAGACGCGCCCGCCGCGGCGAAAAGAGGGCGGTGCAAGGGCCAGCAAACGCGCGGCAAGACGTTCGGCTGCTTCGGAATGGAATTGAGAAGTGTGCGCAAAGGCGATCCGCGAGGATTGCTCGGCCATCGCGCGGCCAATTTCCGGGACGCCGTGGCCGATATTGACGACGGCCGCTTGCCCGGCGGCATCGAGATAGCGCCGCCCGTCGGCGGAGTGAATCCAGCAACCTTCGCCGCGCACGGCAACCGGATAGGACTTGCGAAAGTTCCGAGGAAAGAGAGCGGAATCGTTTTGCATGCCGGTGCCGTGGGCGATTGTAGCAGAGTCATTCGGTCCTCCGCGCAATCGCGGCCGCGCTACTTTGAGTTGTGCTACTCTGACGCCGCTTTACGGGAGGCCATTCGTCATGCGTCGTCGTTTCCATGCGTTTTTTCTGGTGTTCGCCGCGTTCGTTCTCGCTTCTGGGGCGCGCGTTGCCGCACAGGAGGCAAAGAGAGTCATTCGGATTGCGGTTGACCTGAGGGAAGCGCCAAAGCGGATTATCCACTCGCGCATGGAAATTCCGGTTGCTCCGGGACCGCTGACACTGGTCTATCCGAAATGGATTCCGGGAGAGCATGCGCCCAATGGACCGATTACGGACTTGACGGGGCTGCATTTTCGAGCGGGGGAAAAGGAAATTGCATGGCTGCGCGACGACGTGGACATGTACGCATTTCATTTGGATGTTCCGCCGAACACCTCGAACCTTGAAGTTTCGTTCGACTATCTTTTGCCTAACGACACCGATGCGCAGCCGACGGGGCCGTCGGCTACGGCGCAGCTTGCGCTCCTGAGCTGGTACACCGCGCTTCT
>JBGOWC010000311.1:0-3196 GCA_041478415.1 Terriglobia bacterium | reverse complement strand
GAAAACGGTATCCCAGCCGTTCTTCTAGGTTTTCTTCGTCCCTGGACGCCATGGCCTGCCGGGACCCGCTTGCCCGCCTTACTTCGGCGCGCTGAGCTGCGTGGCCGCGAGCTTCTTCGCTTCCTCGGCGCCCGTCTTGCACACCGCTTGCATCTGTCCCGCGATCGCCGCGCACTTCCCGAAGGCTGTCACCGCATCATCGAAGTGGGACGCTTTCTCGTTGGCAAGGCCGAGCAGGTAGTAGTTCACCGGGTCCGGATTCGTTTGCGGATCGAGCTGCACCGCCTGGTCCAGCTCCCGAATCGCTTCCGGATACTTCTGCCTACGCACGTACGCGAGTCCAAGACCGCCGTGCGCCATGGCCAGAACCGCATTCTTTGCCGACAAGAAGCTCTCGTCGGTCGCATTCGCCGGCTTCGGCAGCGTCGGCACCACATCAATCGCCCTCTGCGCATATTGCTCGGCGTGCTCCAGCTGCTTCGCCGCTTCCGTCGGATCCTGGCTCAGGGCGCGCGGCAGCGTGGTCGCCAGAATCCCCAGCACCTGCACATCGTTCGGATTCAGTGCGACAGCCTTCATCCCTGCTTCTTCGACCTTCTTCACTTGCCCGGTCGAGAAGTAAACCACCGTCAGCGTGGAATAGAAGTATTCCCGATAGCGGCTTTGGGGATATTTCTGCAGGAACTCCTCGCCGAGCTGTGTTTTCTTGGCGGCGTCGGTCACCGGGGCGTCCTGATACGCCTTGAGCGCGGCATCCTCCTCCGCGTTCACGGCGGGCGCCGCGGGCGCCGGCGTACCGGGTTGCTGCGGCTTGTCTTTGAGCGTGGGCTTGTCCTGCGGCTTCTGGTCTTGCCCGTACTGCGCCGCGAGATTTGTCGCATTGCCCGCGAGCAGCAACGCCAGCGCGGCTGCCCACATTCCAAATCTTGCTCTCATCTCTCGTCTCCTCTTTGCGTCTCGATCTATTCCACAAACTGCCTTTACGGCCTCTCCCCTTGCTTTCCCACGCTCGACGCCGTTAGCCCCTTTTGCGCGGCCTGGCGGGCCTGCTCCGGTCCGCCCGGCACTGCCAGCGCCGCCTGGTATTCCTGCTTCGCAACCTCCAGCTTTCCGTCATTTTCATAGAGCCGGCCCAGATACACGTGGGACCATGCGAGCACCATCGGGTCGTCCACGACGGCATGTTCGCCTGCGATCAGCCGCCCGAAAACTTGCTGCGCCTGCGTCGCGTCCTGCTCCAGCATCGCCACCACGCCCAGTCCGAACCACGCTCGCGCCTGCTCGGGATATTTCGCCAGCACTTTCTGAAACGCCGCTTTCGCCGCGCGCGGATTCTTCTCCGCGAACTGCCGTTCGCCTTCGGTCAGCGCCGCAATCGCCTCCGCGTCGTTCGGCAGCGTGCTCGGGATGTTGACGGCGCGCTGCTTCGGCTGATGCGTGACTTCCTTCTGCTCCGGGTCCGTCTCCGCCGGTGTTTCCTCGGCCGCCGCGAACTTCACTCCTTCCATCCGCTTCGCTTCCGCGCCGGCATCGATCGCGCGGACCAGATCGGGAAAATACAGCGCCATCGATGGCGCAGACTGCTCGAAATTCGCCAGGACGCCAAAGAGCGGCCGCACCAGAATGAATCCGGTTGCGTCGTCCGTCTCCAATGCCGCTTCGCGCTCGCTCGGTGACATCCGTTTCAGTTTCAATTCCACGGCCCGCACCGTGCACTCCGCGAAAAACGACGGGAAATCGTCCTTCAGCTCCCCGGGGAGCCGGGGCGCCCGCGCCGCAACATTCAGCAGAGGTCGCTTCACCGCCACAACGTGCGAATAGCGCAGCGGCAGCGGATCGAGCAGGAAATGCAGAAACGCGTGGCGCACCACATCCACCGGAATCGCATCCGCGCCGCTCAGCACAATCGCGTAATGATCGCCGAAGTTCCGCACGTTGGTGATTCGTCCCACCAGCGGCTCCACGAGGATCGTGAACGTCCGCGGGCTCGTGGGTTCCAGGATCTCGCGCAAATAACCGGTCGCGATGAATACAACCTGCGCGGCGGATTCGTGCAGCCGCTCGATCTCTCGCTGGTACGCCGGCTGAAGCTGGCGCCACAGTTGCCCGATTTTCTGTTCCTTGTAATAGTCGGCAAGGAGATCGCTGAAGCCTTCGAGCGCCAGCGCGTCCGGCGGAATTTCATCCCGGCGCAGGATAGGCTTGAATTGCGGCGCCGGCCCGGAGACGAGACCGAACCAGATGTAGCGCGAGAGCGTCGCCCCGGCATCCGCAAGTTCGTGCTTCTGGTAAAACTCGCGAATCGCGTCCACCGCCGGCCCCTGCTGCTTCTGCGCCATCTCGCGGAGCCGCGCGCGGAGCGGGTGCCAGTTCGCCGCGCTGACGTCGTTCTCAAATCCCGCGGCGTGCAGCGCGCACATGGTCGTAAACATCGCTTCGCTGCCGTCCACCGTCACATTCGTGACCGGAGCGGTGCGTGGCGGCAGGCGTACCTGGGCGGTGGAAATCCCCGGCAGCAGAGCCACCGCGGTCAGCAATGGAAAAAAAATCCTCAACACCCCGGCTTCCCCTCTGGCATTTCCCCTGACATTTCGCACTGCACACGGCGCAAAATTTCTCGCTTGCGCCATCTTGTCAATCTACAGGCCCCTTATTCCCCAGTCAAGGAATCGCCCGCCTCAAATTCGATTTGCGATTCAGGCAAGCCCTGCTGACATCCCACGGACATCTCTCCTATAATGCTGAGCGTACAGGCCAGGTCATCCTTCGATCGGGTTGGCATCATTCGTGAGCAGTCGGGACTCCATCACCGGGGAGAGCGGAAAAGTATGCAGAGATCGAAGCACAGACTGTTCGCGGCCGGTTTCTTGCTCGTCATCGCTTTGTGCCTCTCCGCTCGCCCTGCGGAGAGTCATGCGGTCCTGCTCGAATCCACCCCAGCCGCGAAAAGCACCGTCACGTCAACGAATCTTGCCGTTCGGCTGCGTTTCAACGTGCGCATTGAAGCGCGCCGCTCGCGGCTCTCCCTGTTTCTCCCGGACAATTCCACGAAACCGCTGGAAATCCAGAAGCAGTCTTCCCCGGACACTTTGACGGCCCAGACCGCGGATTTGAAGCCGGGGAGCTACCGGTTGCGCTGGCAAGTGCTGGCCTCCGACGGCCACATCACCCGCGGCGACATTCCCTTCACTGTCAG
>JBGOWC010000335.1:0-3007 GCA_041478415.1 Terriglobia bacterium | reverse complement strand
CGTTTCGGATTTGCCCGGAGAATTTTCCGCACTCGCTTCAAATCGGCGGGCCGATCCAGATCAAAATCGCGCGGCAGAATCAGAGCTCGCGTCCGCGCCGCCGCTACCGCGCGAAGCGTCTCCCGCCAAACGCGCCTGGTGCTCCACGGAATCGCACGGAAGAGTTCCGGGAGATGCCGCCGCGCCCCGAGAAGGTAATATCCGCCGTCCGCGGTTGGCCCAAGGACGACATCGGCTCGACGCAGGGCCGCAAACGCCGTGCGAATCCGAGCCGCTCCCATCCACGGAGTGTCCGTCCCGATCACCACGATCTGCCGGTACCCCCGGCGAAATACCTGCGAAAATGCATTTTCGAGCCGCGCGCCGAGGTCGCGCCCGCGCTGGGAAAAGATGTGCAACGCTTCGCGCGAAATTCCATTTCCCCGCTCTTTCTTTTCAAACGCGGTGAAAAACCTGCGACCGCCCGCCACAAACAGAAATAGTTCGCAGCCGGCGACATTCTGCGCAAGCTGCAGTGTGTCTTCGATGCAAGCTTTGTGGATTTCCGAGGCGGTTTGCTCGGAAACGGCGCGGAGGAGCCGCGTCTTCACGCGTCCGGGTTTCGGGGCTTTCGCGAAAATGAGCAAGGCGCGTCGTTCAGACATGCAATGTGGGGAGATGCTGTGGATCGCCCGGCCAGTGGCGGCGGAACGCCTCACCCGAGCGCGTCAAATGAAAAGTTCGTCTTCCTGCTCGACCTTCGGGCTGCCTTCGCGCGCGGGCTCGCCGCGGCGCTTGGAGCGCAGGAAATCGAGTCCGACCTTGACGCCCTGCACCAGCGCCGAAGCCTTCTGCATCGGCCCGAGGAAGCTGCGCTTGAATTGCGCCCCGGCGTCTTCGATTGCTTCGAGCGTGCCCGTCAGAATGCGGTCCGCCGTCGCCAGTTGGCTGCGCAGCCGGTCCGCCGCGTCCGTGAAAATGCGATCGAGTTTTTGCGCCTGATGCCGCCCCAAATACACGATGTGCGACGCGTCCGCCACCATCTCCGTGATCCGCGGCTGCGTGTCCTCCAGAAGAATCTGCACCCGGGTCAGGATCGGTCCGACGCGCGTGTGCAGATCCGTGAGCAGACGGTTGGTCTGGTCCATGGCGCGGCGCATCTGAAAATAAAGCGCCGCGAGAATGGCGGTTTGCAGCAGGACGGCCGCAGCCGTTGCCACGATGAACACCGCCAGCCAGTTTTGTATACCCTCTCCGCCCGCCGCGTACATTCCGGCACGCCTCCTGATATTGGACGCGCGAAAACTACTGGGACTTCGCCTTCTCGCGTTGATAGGCCTCGCGCCCGGCCTCGACAGCGGCGCTCAGCGAATCCTTCTGCCGAACCGCCACTTCCTTTCCGCGCTCGATCAAGTCCTCGGTGCGCTCGCGCAATTCCCGTGCTTTGCGCTGCGCATAATCGCGGCCTTCATCCGCTCGCTGGGAAAGATATTCGCGGGTTTCTTCACCGGATTTCGGCGCGAAGAGAACGCCTACCAAGGCGCCAACGCCGAGCCCCACGAGAAAATACGTAACCTTTGAACCTACGTTGTCTGCCATGACAGCCTCCAACCGCACCGTAGCACAGCGGCGGGAGAGGCGCAAGATAGCCTAACCACTGTTCAACCTTCAGACTGGTTTGTGACTGGCACGTTGTTCCGCAAGTACTTGACGATCGTCTCCGCGCGCGATTTCGGCACTACCTTGCTCAGCGCTTCCACGCTTGCGCGGCGCACGCCGGCCACGCTGCCGAATTCGCGAAGCAGTTTCTGCGCCGTGCGGACGCCCACGCCCGGAATCTCGCTCAACGCCGTCTCCGTCTGACGCTTGCCCCGGCGAAGCCGGTGGAATGTCACGGCGAAGCGATGGGTCTCGTCCCGGATCTGCTGGATAAGATGCAGCACCGGAGAGTGGCGCTCGAGGACAATTGGCTCGTCCTCCTGGCCGAACACGTAGAGAATCTCTTCCTTCTTGGCGATGCTCGCTAGCGGCTGGTTGATGATCTGCAAGCTCTCCAGCGCCTGCGCCGCGGCGTGCAGTTGGCCGATTCCGCCGTCAATCAAGATGAGCCCCGGGAGCGGACGCTTTTCATCTTGCAGTCGTTTGTACCTCCGCGTGACGGCCTCGCGCATGCTCGCAAAATCATCGTTTTGCACCGACCGGCCATCGTTTCCATCCGCGCCGCGGATGATGAATTTCCGGTAGTCGGATTTTTTCATCCGGCCGTTTTCCCAGGCCACCATGGACGCCACCGTGTCGGTTCCCTGGATGTGCGAAATGTCGAAACTCTCGATCCGCGCGGGCGGCTCCGGCAGATTCAGCGCGCTCTGCAACGCGTCCGCGATTGCGCGCGAAGCCGGCTTCAGCACGCGAAATCTCTGGTCGAAGCAATGTTTCGCGTTTTTCTCCACCAGGTCCAGAAACGCGCGCTTTGATCCGCGCTGCGGGGTCGCGATTTCGACGCTGTGCCCGGCGCGCTCGGCGAGCGTCTCTTCGAGCAGCTCACGCTCCTCGATTTCGATGGGCACGTGGATCGCGCGGGGCAGGTATTCGGCCTCCAGATAAAGCTGTTTCAGAAGCGACGGAATAAATTCCCGCGGGTCGAATTCGGCGAGGTCTTCCCAGTAAAATTCCCGGCGATCCACAACGCGGCCACCGCGCAAATGAAAAAGATTTGCGGCCGCCTGCGGCGGCTCGGCGTAGTAGGCAAATACATCCGTGTCGTCACCCTGCGCAGCGGCGATGCGCTGCTTCTCCTCGATGTCCTCGACCGTGCGCAGAAGGTCGCGATACGCCGCTGCCTGCTCGAAGCGTTCTTCGTTCGACGCTGCGGTCATCCGCGCTTCCAGGCTCTTTATCAAGTCGTGCCGCCGCCCTTCGAGGAAGAGCCGCGCATCGTGCGCCGCTTCGGCGTAGCGCTCCTCGGTGGTCAGGCCGGCGGCGCAGGGGCCGAGACATCGCTTGATGTAGTACTGGAGGCACGGCCGCG
>JBGOWC010000067.1:0-7974 GCA_041478415.1 Terriglobia bacterium | reverse complement strand
GGTGTTGGCCGTGTGGGCGTACAACACGGCCGAGCTGCCGGAGATGCTCCCGCGCAAGCCCGCGCCGCCAAAGAGTGAAAAGAAAGAGAAGCACTGACGGATCGCCAGTGAGAGCCGTTGTCCAACGAGTCAGCCGGGCAAGCGTCACCGTTGAGGGCCGGGTCACCGGAGAAATCGGCGCCGGGCTGATGATTTTGCTCGGTGTGGGCCGCGAGGATTCCTCTGCTGTCGCAGAGGCGTTCGCAGAAAAAGTCGCCAACCTGCGCATCTTCGAGGATGACCAGGGAAAGATGAACCGGTCGCTGCTCGAAACGGGGGGAGCGGCGCTGGTTGTTTCACAGTTCACGTTGTACGGCGACGCGCGCGGCCAGCGCAGGCCAAGTTATTTGGGCGCAGCCCCGCCGGAAAAGGCCAAAGCGCTATATGAAGAATTTGCCGCGGCGCTCGCGGGACTGGGCGTAACGGTGGCAAAGGGAATTTTTCAGGCGATGATGTCGGTGGAACTCGTGAATGAAGGTCCGGTGACGATCCTGCTCGATTCCGAAAAACTTTTCTAAAATTGGTGGGTGGTCATTCCCAGAGACGGAGTCGCGTGCGCAAGGCAGAGACATGGACGACAGCCTTAGCCTTACGAGAACTCCGCAATCTCGGTGAGAGGCGCAACGTCGAAGGAATGGCGCGCTTTGGGATTCGCGCAAAGGTCGTCTACGGAGTCGCGAAGCCGAAGATGGACGTGCTGGCGAAGAGGATTGGAAGGGACCATGGACTGGCGCTGGCACTCTGGGATTCCGGTGTGCACGACGCAAGAATCCTGGCCGGAATGATTGATGAGCCGGCGCGCGTGACCGCCTCGCAGATGGAACGGTGGGTGCGAGATTTTGACAATTGGGACGTTTGCGACGGAACCTGCTGCCATCTATTTGTGTTTGCGAAGGCGGCCTGGCCAACGGCGGTCGCGTGGACCAAACGCCGTGAGGAATATGTCAAGCGCGCGGGCTTTGCCTTACTGGCGTATCTCGCGTATCGGGATAAGACGGCTTCCGATCCCAAATTTCTTCGGATTCTTCCGATCCTCCACCAAGAAGCGCGCGATGAGCGGCATTTTGTGAAGAAGGCGGTCAACTGGGCGCTGCGGAACATCGGGAAAAGAAATCCACGGCTGAATCGCGAGGCGATTCGGTGCGGGGAGCGGATTCAAAGGCAGGGGTCGCGAAGCGCGCGGTGGATTGCGGCGGATGCCCTGCGGGAACTGAGAAGCGAATCGGTCCAGCGACGCCTGCGGAAAAAGGCGGGCGGGAGATGACGGCCGTACCCAAGTCCGCCGCTGTGCGCATCCGCCGCGCGGAAGAACGGGATGCGGCGGCGCTGGCAGACTTGTCAAGCCAGCTTTGGTATCCGGCCACGCACGAAGAAATCCTGAGGCGGCTGCGCGCCCTGTCCGGAAGAAAGAGTGACGCCGTATTCGTGGCCGAGCTTTCGGGAGGCCAGGTGATTGGCTGGGTGCATGTGAGCGTGAATCATTTGCTTGAAAGCGAGACGAGGGCAGAAATCAATGGCCTGATCGTGGATGAAACCTGCCGCAACGCAGGCGCGGGAAAGCTCCTGCTGGAGTCGGCCGAGCAGTGGGCGCGCGAGCACGATTGCCAGAGTGTGAATCTGCGCTCCAACGTGATCCGTGACCGCGCGCATGCATTTTATCTTCGTAGCGGATACGAACACTACAAGACGCAGAAGGCTTTTCGGAAGAAGCTGTGACCCCGGTAGCGACCACCAATTTGACTGGCCCACGCCGAGCAACTAGGCAGGTCGATCGAGAAGAGCACTGACTGAAGTCTGGCTGCTAAAATCCGCCTCCGCCACCGCCGCCGAAACCGCCTCCGGAGAAACCTCCACCGCCACCACCGCCGAAGCCGGAACCGCCGGAGCTGCGCGGGGCAGAGGCCATGACCGTGCTAGCGTGCAAGGACATGGCGCTGAGGTTGTTCACGAGCATGTAGGGATAGAACTGCGGGCCGTAAGCGCCGCCGCGGTACCAGTTGGGTGGCTGCTTGCAAATGTCCTGGAACGCCTTGCTCCAATTCTTATCCACTCCGAGAGCCATCGCGAATGGGAGAAATTTCTCAAACATTTGCGGCGTCTTGATCATGCGGTTGAAGCGGTCGGATTCCACGTGATTGAGGAAATCTTCGAAGCCGAGCACTCCTTCGAGTGTACGAGTCCCCTGTGCAGTCCGCGCGGGCATGAACCATCCGAAGGCGCAGATCACCGCGCCCGTGAGAATCCCCGCGAGGATGAACGTCAGCTGCGCCATGCCCAGCGCGCGGCCGGCCCAGGGCCCGACCATAGCCAGGAGAAAACCAGCGACGAGGCCGAATCCGAGGAAGGCCCGCTGCGTAGTGTCGGGGCGCCGATTGTAGTAGCCGTGCGTGACGAGCGAGTCGAAGAGGCGGTTCTTGATATCCGGGAGATTCGTGTAAAAACGGTTTTCGAGACTACTCATCGAAACCGTTTCGCCTTTGGTGCCACCAGAAAAAAGACCACCGAGGAGAACCTGCTCGTGGTCCTTCAGTTTCGACCACTCGGAACGCTCTTTTTGGAGGATGAAGTTGTAGTCCTTGTCCGACCACAGTCCCATCATGTGCTCTTTCTTGTGCTCCTCGATGACGAGGAAGCCACGCACGGCGAGGTCCACGATCGTTGCGGTGATGTCGCGCATATCCGCGGAGTTGTCCGTGAGCGTGCCCACTTCTGCCGGCGTCAACTGGTCGGGTGGCTCGTAGAGGGCAGCAATAGGGCGCAGCCGCGGGTCGCGCCCTCGCTTCCACCACATCCAGAACATCACCCCGAAAGCGAGCAGCGGAATTATCAGCGGCCAATTGCTGCGGAGAAAGAGGGCCACCTTGTCCGCGGCGGTGGGCTCGTGGACAAAGCCTTTGTCGAACGCGACTGCGATGGTCAGGCCTTCGTGATAGCCGAGTGCGCCACGCGAATGAAACTCCACGCCGTTGCCGGCGATATCGAAATCGGCATCCTGCGCCCGGGAACGGTAAGCTCCGGTGAAGGGATTCGCGCGAATGCCGGTCGTGCCTTCGGGAAGAATGATCCGCGCGCCGGCCGACTGAATGGGTGCATCCCACTCGTCACCGGTGACGTTCCAGTAGAGCTCGTCGTGGTCCTCGAAGAAACGCAGGGCGTCCGAGACGCTGTATTCGATGACGATGGTCTTGCGAGTGTCCTGCGCGCCGGGAACGTAAATTTTCAGTTTGCGGTAATGCCGCTCGCGGCTGGTTTCGTATTTGAGTGATTCGCCGCTTCCGTCGGTAATGCGCTTTACGTCCAGAAAAAGCGAGTAGTTCAAGCCCTGCGGCGTAACGTATTCGACGGGAATGGTGCGATACACGCCGCGCCAGGAGCCGATGAATTGCACCTGGATCGTTTCGGTGACGTCAATCGAGCCTTTTGGGGAGACGAGGATTTCCGCGGCGAAATTCTCGATGCGCAGCTCGCGCGCCTGCGCCGCCGCAACAAACAACGAAAAGAGTGCGAAGAAAACAACGGCGGCGAACGCGCATCGTCTGTGCTGGAGCAGGGCGCAATTCATGCGGGCCGCGGCTCTTCCTAGGCAGTTGGCGCGCTGGGCGCGTTGAAGCTGACCTTGGGCGCTTCGCGCTCGGCGGGAGCGGCCACTTCGAAGAATTCGCGCTGTTTGAAATTGAACATGCCGGCGAATATGTTGGTTGGGAAAACCTGAATTTTAGTGTTGAGGTCGCGGACGACGGCGTTGTAGTAGCGCCGCGCGTTCTGCACGGTGTCTTCGATTTGTGAAAGAGAATTCTGGAGCGATGTGAAGCTCTCGATGGCGCGCAACTGCGGGTAGGCTTCGGCGAGCGCGAAGAGACTCTTCAGCGCGCCGGAGAGCATGTTTTCCGCCTGGGCTTTGTCGGCGGGGCCGGTGGCGGACATGGCCATGTTGCGCGCCTTGATGACGGCTTCAAGCGTTCCCTTCTCATGGCCGGCGTAACCCTTTACCGTCTCCACGAGATTGGGGATCAGCTCGTAGCGGCGCTTGAGCTGGACGTCAATGTCCGCCCAGGCGTTGTCGCACTGTACTTTCAGGCGGACGAGGCCGTTGTACGCGCCGATCACGTACAGCACCAGGCCCGCGACAACGATCAGGAGAATCCATCCGATCATCTGGGTACCTCACGCGAAGTAGATTCGGAACAGTCCACTCTGCGCTTCACTATACGTGGCACCGCCGATGCTGTAAAGAAGCCCGGCGCAGGCGAGGCATCGAGAACCGACTTTCCATCCGCCGCGACAGAGTACCTCTGGTGTCCAGTTCTTGTTTGGTTTATCCTTCGCCACGGTGTTCGCTGCGGCATTCGCCCGCGGCGGGCGCTCCCTCTCGCATGCTCTTTAAGACGATCAGCGCATCGGTGTACGGGATTGACGCGCATCCCGTCGAGGTCGAAGTGGACGTGGGCGCGACGCGCATGTGGGACTTCAACGTCGTCGGACTGCCGGACATCGCGGTAAAAGAGAGCCGCGAGCGGATCAAGTCTGCTCTGAAAAACTGCGGTTTCTCTTTTCCATACCCGCAGAGCGTCACCATCAACCTCGCGCCCGCCGATGTCCGCAAAGAGGGCTCAGCGTTCGATCTGCCGATGGCGCTCGGAATTCTCGGCTGCACGGGCACGTTTTTCGGCAAGGCGCTCGACCACTGCATGTTTCTGGGTGAGCTCGGGCTCGACGGCAGCGTGCGTGCCGTCCGCGGCGCGCTCTCGGCTGCTTTGGCTGCGCGTGAACGCGGCCTCAAATCTCTGGCCGTCCCGGAATCCAACGCGCGCGAGGCCGCCGTCGTCGAGGGAGTGGACGTTTTTGCACTGCGCTCGCTGCCACAAGCCGTGGACCTCATCAACTCTCCCGAATCGTTCACTCCGGTGCGCGTGGATGCGCAGCAACTGCTTTCGGAGGCCGCGCTGTATCCAGTGGACCTGCGGGACGTGCACGGCCAGCAGTCAGCGAAGCGCGCGCTTGAAGTGGCCTGCGCCGGCGGCCACAACATTCTTTTTCTCGGGCCGCCCGGGGCGGGAAAAACGATGCTCGCAAAGCGCATCCCGACGATTCTTCCGCCGATGTCGCTGGAAGAAGCTATCGAGACGACGCGCATCCACAGTGTGGCCGGCGTACTCGACGATGGCCGCGGGCTTGTTGGCACCCGGCCCTATCGCTCGCCGCACCACACTATCAGCGACGCTGGACTGATCGGTGGCGGTGCGGTGCCGCGGCCCGGAGAAGTTTCGCTCGGTCACAACGGCGTTCTCTTCCTCGACGAATTGCCGGAATTCCAGCGCAATGTCCTCGAAGTGCTGCGCCAGCCTCTCGAAGACGGCAACGTGACCATCTCCCGCGCCGCTACTTCAGTCACTTTTCCTTCGCGCTTCATGCTGGCCGCGGCGATGAATCCATGTCCCTGCGGGTATTTCGGCGACCCGACGCGCGAATGCCACTGCACGCCGCCGCAGATCCAGCGCTACGTTTCGAAAATCTCCGGGCCGCTCCTCGACCGCATTGACATTCACATCGAAGTGCCTGCGGTGAAATACAAGGAATTGCGGGCGCCGCCAACGTCCGAAGATTCGGCGGCGGTGCGCCTGCGCGTGCTCCAGGCGAGGCAGCGGCAGCTCGACCGCTTTGTGGGCGAGAAAAAGATGTACGCCAATGCGCAGATGTCGCCGAAGATGATCCGGAAGTATTGCGAAATTTCGGCCGACGGCGAGAAGCTGCTCGAAGGAGCAATTACCCGGCTCGGTCTCTCTGCGCGCGCCCACGACCGCATCCTGAAAGTTTCGCGGACAATCGCCGATCTCGCCGCGGCGGAGAACATAGAGCCGAAACATCTGAGCGAGGCGATTCAGTACCGCACGCTCGACCGCACGTACTGGGCTTGAGCTGTTGGGGTCCCCCGCCAATTTGGTCCTTGTGGGTTCTTGCTGCTTGTTTACGCTGGTCGGAGGTTCGACCAGCGCATCATTGGAACGGAAATTTTCATGCCTTATGAATGGAAGCAAGGCGATACCTTGATCAGCGATGATGCCGCGCGTCTGGACATCTCTGTGATCCATGGGTTTCTGGTTGCAAGCTACTGGTCAGAAGGAATCCCGTTTGAACTCCTGCGGCGGGGAATCGAAAATTCTCTTCCCTTTGGCGTTTATGACGGCGGCAAGCAGATAGGTTTCGCCCGGGTTATCAGCGACTTTGCGACCTTTGCGTATCTGGCGGACGTGTTCATTCTGGAGTCACATCGGGGACACGGGTTGAGCAAACGACTGATGGAAGTGATTCGTGCGCACCCGAAGCTGCAGGGGCTGCGCCGGTGGCATCTGGTGACGCGTGACGCGCACGGACTCTACCGGCAGTACGGCTTTTCCGAGCTGGCAAAACCTGCCGTACACATGGAGATCTGGCGCCCCGATGTGTACAAGCAAGGATAGTTCTTCTCTCCCCGAATCTCTGTCGCCCGCGATTTGTGCAAAAATACCCGCATGATCCTCCGCGGAAAGCTGCGTTCGAGGACCTACCTAATGACCCTGGTTTTTGCGTGTGTTGCTGGCCGAGCAGCCTCGGCGCAGCAGACCGCGCCCGCGAAAAAAGCAGACCGCATCATAATTCTAAAATCGGCTCACACGATGCAGCTTCTTCGCGGCGGTGAGGTGCTGAAAACTTACAAAGTAGCGCTCAGCACCCAGCCAGTCGGGCCCAAGGAAATAGCTGGCGACCATCGAGTGCCTGAAGGGATGTACACGGTCGATTTCAAAAATGCAGGCAGCCGGTTTCACCGCGCCCTCCACATTTCCTATCCAAATAAAGCTGACCGCGCACGCGCGAGGAAGCTCGGCATAAATCCCGGCGGCGACATCGAGATCCACGGTTTGGAGCCGAAGTACGCCTCGCTGGGAGCGCTGCATCGCGCGATGGATTGGACCGACGGCTGCATCGCCGTGACCAACGCGGAAATCGACGAAATTTGGTCGCTCATTTCCGCTGGCACCCTAGTTGAAATTCGTCCCTAGTCAGCAGAATCTCCGCCACTGCTTCGGCACGGCTTCGAATGCGTCGTCCCCGGGTCAAAGGGCGGCCTTTCTCCTGTTGACGGGAAAGTGTCCATCCCCCTTGAACACCCCCACCCAGTCCATTGACTCCGGTTTGGAGGCTATGTTACGGATAGGGCGCATAACTTAGGCGCTTTTGGCGCAGCGGCGAGCGTCGCATGGCGACAGACACAAAGCATCTCGAAGTCAAGTTGGAGACCCAGGTCGAGAGCGTCAATCTCGCCGAGGAGATGTGTTTGCGCGTCGCCGAAGCGGCGGGCTTTGACGAAGAGGAGTGCTACCGCATCGGCATGTCGGTCCGCGAAGGCGTGATCAACGCATTTCATTACGGTAACAAAGAGCGCCCCGAGAAAAAGATTCATTTATCCGTTGATCTGACTCCGGAGAAGATGATCATCCACGTGCTCGATGAAGGGACGGGTTTCGTTCTTACCGATGTGCCGGATCCGCTGGCGGAAGAAAATTTGCTGAGCACTTCGGGGCGCGGCATCTTCTTGATGCGCGCATTCATGGACGAATTCGACGTCGTGAAAGGCCGCAACGGCGGCGCCGAAATTATCATGTCGAAAAAGCTGCCGCGCGCGTCACAGGCGTCCACGAACGGCGAGGGCGCCGTGCCTCGACGGGAGCCCTGACCGATGTCGGTAAAGGCCACACCCCGGCACGCCGGAACCATCACGGTTGTGGATGTCAGCGGGCGGATCACGCTGGGTGACGGCAGCGCGCTTCTGCGCAAGACAATTCTCGGCCTCCTTGACGAGGGGCGCAGTCAAATTCTGCTCAACCTCGGCGACGTGGATTACATCGACAGCTCCGGGATCGGCGAGCTCGTCAGCGGCTACAAGAGAGTTCTGGACCG
>JBGOWC010000115.1:0-6430 GCA_041478415.1 Terriglobia bacterium | reverse complement strand
CTTCGACAGGAGAAGCTGTAGAGTGCTCCCTGTAGAAGCAATGGGGGAGAGCGATGGGCGACGACCGCATTGAACTTCCGCAAGGGACTCTCGATCTTCTGATTTTGAAAACGCTGGCGCTGGGTGCGCAACACGGCTGGGCAATCTCCGAGCGCGTGCAGCAGATTTCCAAAGAAGTTCTGCGCATTCAGCAGGGCTCGCTCTACCCGGCGCTGCACCGCTTGGAACGCCGCGGCTGGATCAAGGCGCGCTGGGGCACATCCGAAAACAATCGACGGGCTAAATACTACGAGCTGACGCGAATGGGGCGCCGGCAGCTCGACGCCGAAGAGACCGCGTGGCGAAAGCTGGCGGCCGCGGTCGCGCAAGTCTTAAAGACCGCATAGAGGACATTCATGCTCGCTGACCTCGTGTTTCGTTTGCGGGTGCTGCTCAGACGCAAGGACGTGGAGACCGAACTGGACGACGAATTGCGGTTTCATTTCGAGCGTGAAGTGGAAAAGCAAATTGCATCTGGCGTGACGCGCGACGAAGCGGTGTGCCGGGCGCGGCTTGCCATCGGCGGGCACGAACAACTCAAGGAGGAATGCCGCGACGCGCGCGGCGTGAATTTGTTCGAGACGCTCTGGCAAGACATTCGCTACGCCATGCGAATCCTCGGGCGCACTCCAGTGATTACGGCGGTGGCGATTCTCTCGCTCGCTCTGGGAATTGGCGCGAATACGGCCATCTTCAGCCTGATCAATACCGTAATGCTGCGCATGCTGCCGGTGCAAAAGCCCGAGGAACTCTTTATGGTGACGAGGCAGTCTCCGCAGCCAACCGATGAATCGAACAACTACTTCACAAATCCTCTCTGGGAAGAAGTACGCAACCGCCAAAACGTCTTTTCTGGAGTTTTTGCATGGGGCTCAAACCGATTCGATCTCGCGCAAGGCGGTGCCGTCCAGTACGTGAATGGGATCTTTTTGAGCGGAGAATATTTCACGACGCTGGGCGTCCGTCGGGCCGCGGGACGGCTGAACACGGTGGATGACGATCAACGCGGCTGCCCCGGCGTCGCCGTCCTTAGTTACGGCTTTTGGCAGGATCATTTTGGCGGAGCGCAGAGCGCCATCGGCAGCAGCATCTCGCTCGATAATCGCGCGTTTCAAATCATCGGCGTTAGCGCTGCAGGTTTCTCCGGAGTGGAGGTGGGTAAGAAGTTCGACGTGGCCATCCCCATCTGCACGGAACCGATCTTTAACGGGGAAAACTCCATGCTCGACGGACGCTCGACATGGTGGCTGCAGATTGTAGGGCGAGTGAAGCCGGGAATCAGCCCCGAACAGTTGAAGGCGCGGCTCGGTGTGATCTCTCCACAGATCTTCGCCGCTACGCTGCCGCAGAACTACGACCCAAAGGATCAGCAGGACTATCTCAAGCGGTTTCTCTCGACTGCGCCCGCCGCCAGAGGAACTGCATATCTCCGCAACCAGTTTTCCCAGCCGCTCGCCATCCTGATGGGCGTGGTTGCACTGGTGCTCCTGATCGCGTGCGCCAATATCGCCAGCCTGATGCTGGCGCGTGCGGCTGCACGGAGCAAAGAGATCGCGGTCCGGAAGGCGCTCGGCGCTTCCCGGATGCGGCTGATTCGCCAATTGCTGACGGAATCCGTGCTTTTCTCTTCAGCAGGCGCGCTACTCGGCATCCTCTTCGCGCAGTGGGGCAACGCACTGCTGGTGCGCTACATTTCACCGGCAAACAGACAAATTTCACTCGATTTGTCGCTCGACACTCGCGCGCTTGAATTTACCGCGGCGATCGCAGTGCTTACCGGGATTCTATTCGGTTTGCTTCCCGCGCTGCGCTCGACACGCGTGTCGCTGACAGCGGCCATGAAGGGGAGCCAGTCAGGAGAAGGCGAGCGCCGCGCGCAATTCCGCCCCGGCAAATGGATTGTCGCTTCCCAGGTCGCGCTTTCGCTCGTTCTGCTGGTGGTTGCAGGGTTGTTCCTCCGAAGCTTCTTGAAACTGGTCACGCTAGACCTTGGCTTCGACCGACAAAACGTGTTGATTGTGGGCACAAATCTGAAGATCGCGAAAATCCCGCCGGAACAATATCAGCCAACCTATCAAGAAATCGAGAAGCGCCTGCGCTCGCTTCCGGGAGTCGTCTCCGCCAGCCGTTCCGTCATGACGCCGATCAGCAATTTCATCTGGAACAATATTCTTCAGATGGACTCGCCGAACGCGCCGACCGGGGACGATGCGGTGGCCTATTTCAACTTCGTCTCGCCTGGATATTTTGAGACGCTGCGCAGTCCGCTTCAGGCGGGCCGCGATTTCAACGACGGCGACACAAAGACGTCGCCTCAGGTCGCCATCGTCAATGAAACCCTTGCGCGCAAATTCTTTCCGAACGCGAACGCCCTTGGGAAGTATTTCCGGGTCAAGCCAGAGCCGGGTAAAGTCGCGCCGCCCGTTCAGATTGTCGGAATCGTGAGGGATTCCAAGTATGAGTCGCTACGCGAAGAAGCCAATGCCACACTTTTTTCGCCCATCACGCAGATACCGGAGAACAACGAGTCGGAAAACTTTGAGCTGCGCACAACAACGCGGCCTTCGATGATGGTTTCGGCTGTGCAGGAGAGCATTGCGGGCGTAAACAAGGCGGTTCCGCTCGAGTTTCGGACTCTCGCCGAGCAAGTGGACGATTCATTGGTGCAGGAGCGCCTGCTCGCCACGCTTTCCGGTTTCTTTGGCGGCTTGGCGCTGCTTCTGGCGATGATTGGCCTTTACGGTGCTCTGAGCTATCTGGTTACCCAGCGGCAGATCGAGTTTGGCATTCGGATGGCGCTGGGAGCTGGGCCGAGTTCGATCTTGCGGCTCGTGATGCGGGACGTGGCCATCGTTCTCGTGGGAGGCGTGGTGGCGGGAGTCGGCATTTCTCTTGCCGCTGTGCGGGTGCTACAGAAAATGCTTTTCGGACTTGACGCGCACGATCCAGTGGCGATGGTGGCGGCCGTCGGCGTGCTTTCCGTAGTGGCTCTTCTAGCGGGATACGTCCCTGCGCGGCGGGCGATGCGCGTGGACCCCATGGTCGCACTACGGTACGAGTGAAAAAGCTGGTCGTTTGCTCCCTTTTGACCGGCGACGTATAATTTGAAGTTTGGGCAGCGTGCTTGGAGTGCGCTGTCTGGGCTTCTCCTTGGCGACGCACGAACCCACTTCCGTCAGGACCGACCAGGAAGCGATCCGCATTCGCGGGGCGCGCGTTCACAACCTCAAGAACATCAGCGTGGAAATTCCGCACAACGCAATCACCGTGGTGACCGGCGTGAGCGGCTCCGGCAAGTCCAGCCTGGCCTTTGACACGGTTTACGCCGAGGGCCAGCGCCGCTACGTCGAATCGCTCTCCGCGTACGCGCGGCAATTTCTGGAAAGAATGGAAAAGCCGGACGTGGACGAAATCTCCGGCATCGCGCCGGCGGTGGCCATCCGGCAAAAGAGCACGACGCGCAACCCGCGCTCGACCGTGGCGACGGCAACGGAAATTTACGACTATCTGCGGCTTCTCTACGCGCGCTGCGGAACGACGTTCTGCACTAAATGCGGAACGGAAGTACGCCGCGAAGCGCCCGATGACATTGCCAACCAAGTCTTGGGTCTGTCGCCCGGGCGGCGGTTCTACGTTCTCTATCAATTGCGCATCGCGGAGATGAAACCGGGCCGCGCGGGCGTCAAAAAGCGCGCCGCGGCCGCGCAGGAGTCTGTCAGGCAGGCGCTTCTCGATTTACAAAAGCGCGGCTTCAACCGCGTGGTCCAGGACGGCCGCGTTCACGAGTTCTCCACGCCCGAAACGCTTCTCGACATTGATTTCGCCCGGCCGGTGTACGTTTTGGTGGACCGCCTCGCGGTCAGCGCGGAATCGCGCTCGCGACTGATTGATTCCGTGGAGATTTGCTATCGCGAAGGACATGGCGAGGCGATTCTCGAATTTGTGGCGGACACCTCGGGTGAATCCACCGAGCGACTGGTCTTCAACGAGCGCTTCGAGTGCAAGAAGTGCGGGATCGTTTATCAAGAGCCCGAGCCGCGGCTTTTTTCCTTCAACAATCCGTACGGCGCGTGCCCGCGATGCCAGGGTTTCGGGAACACGATTGACTTCGACTTAAATCTGGTCGTCCCCGATCATGGAAAATCGCTGGACGACGGCGCCATCGAGCCCTGGACGAAGCCGCGCTATCGCACGCTTTTTGCCGAAGCGAAACGCTGGGCGCGCAGCCGCGGGATCCCCACGAATGCGCCGTGGCGGCAACTGAGCGCGGAACAGCGCCGGCTGATTCTTGAAGGCGACCCGGAAAACGATTTCGGCGGCGTGAAGGGATTGTTCGACTGGCTCGAGCGAAAGAAATACAAGCTGCACGTGCGCGTGTTTCTGAGCCGCTATCGCGGCTACGCCCTATGTCCCGATTGCGCGGGGACGCGGCTTCGCGCCGAGGCGCGCGCCGTCCGCGTAGCGGAAAGATCCATCACCGACGTTTGCAAGCTTACGGTGAAGGAAGCGCGCGCATTTTTCGCGGCGATCGAGCTCAGCGAGGCGCAATCCAAAATCGCCGAGAAAATTCTCCAGGAAATTCGCACGCGGCTGCAGTTTCTCGACGAAGTGGGCCTCGAGTATTTGAATCTGAACCGCCTCACGTCCACGCTGTCCGGCGGCGAAGCGCAGCGCATCCAACTGGCCACGTCGCTCGGCTCGCATCTGGTCGGCGCGCTGTACGTCCTCGACGAGCCGTCGATCGGCCTGCATCCGCGCGACACGCAGAAGCTGATTGACATCCTGAAGTCGCTCCGCGATCTCGGCAACACGGTCCTGGTCGTCGAGCACGATCCGGAGACGATGCGCGCCGCTGATTGTCTGCTCGACCTGGGACCGGGCGCCGGAGAGCTCGGCGGGCGACTGCTTTTCGCCGGCGGTTACGACGCGCTGCTGCGGGAGCACAAATCGCTGACCGGCCGCTACCTGAGCGGCGAGCTGCGCATTCCCGTTCCGGCGAACCGCCACAAACCCACCGGGAAATTCCTGCGGCTCTTCGGCGCGAATCTGCATAACCTGCAGAATGTGGACCTCATGTTGCCGCTGCAAACGCTCACCGTGGTCACCGGCGTGTCCGGCTCGGGCAAGTCCACCCTCATTCATGATGTCCTCTACCGCGCGCTGCAGGCGAAGAAGAACGGCGGCGGCGTAAAAGAATTCTGCGATCGCATTGAAGGCGACCAGCACGTTCAGGAGCTCGTGATCGTGGACCAATCGCCCATCGGCCGCACGCCGCGGTCGAATCCCGCGACGTATTTGAAAGCCTTCGACGCTATCCGCGAAGTCTTCTCCGGAACGCCGGACGCCAAGCGCCGCGGCTACTCGGCGGGCCATTTTTCGTTTAACGTGCCGGGCGGGCGGTGCGAAACCTGCCAGGGAGACGGCACGGTCACGGTCGAGATGCAATTCCTCGCGGACGTGGAGCTCGTCTGCGAGGAGTGCCGCGGCACGCGCTTCAAGAGCGGCGTCCTCGAGGTCCGCTATCGTGGGAAAAACGTCCACGAGGTGCTCCAGCTCACGGCGCGCGAGGCCCTGGCGTTTTTCGCCAGCCTTCCGCGCGTGACTTCGAAACTAAAAATACTCAATGAAATCGGCCTCGGCTATCTCCGGCTCGGACAATCCGCCACGACTCTTTCCGGCGGCGAGGCGCAGCGCCTCAAGCTCGCCGCTCATCTGTCACGCACGGAGAATCAGGGCATTCTCTATCTTCTGGACGAGCCGACGACGGGACTGCACTTCGACGACATCCAGAAACTGCTCGCCGCATTTCGCAAGCTGCTCGACAGCGGCGGCTCGCTGCTGGTCATCGAGCACAATCTGGACGTCGTCAAGTCCGCGGACTGGCTGATTGATCTTGGTCCCGAAGGCGGCGATCAGGGCGGCCGGATTATCGCCACAGGAACGCCGGAACAGGTCGCGCGGAACACGCAGTCGCACACCGGGCGCTACCTTGCCCGCGTGCTGCAATCCAACGGACAGGCAAAGCGAGGGCAGAACGGCGCATCCAAGCCATCGGGGCCATCGGGGCAACCAGCCAATTCGAGTAACGGCGCCGCCAACACATGAAATACCGGTCGCTCCTTGCAACTTCGCTTCTTGCCCTTGCGGCGAGCTGCGCGCCCGTCTTCGCGCAGGAAAGCACGCCGCGCAAGCCGCGCCCGACCGGCTCCCAAAAACTCAGCAATCCGGTCAATGATTTGCTCGATGAAGCACAACGCGCGATCGAGAAACAAGACTATGCCGCAGCTCTCGTGCCGCTCGAAAAAGTCGTCGCCGACGAGCCGCAATTTGCGTACGGCCATTTTCAACTGGGCTACGTTTTCACGGCGCTCAAGCGCTGGGACGACGCGCG
>JBGOWC010000050.1:0-8855 GCA_041478415.1 Terriglobia bacterium | reverse complement strand
TCTTCTTCCACTCAACGGAACAGGAAGCCGCGGCGAAGAAATCGAAGGCCGCTCGCGAAGCTTCCGGGAAACTGCGCCGGCCGATCGTGACCGAGATTACGCCCGCGGGAAAATTCTACCGTGCCGAGGAGTATCACCAACGCTACCTCGAAAAGCGCGGCGCGGCATCCTGCCACTTCTAAGACGCACTCGTGATTTACCCCCGCAAAGGACGTTTCAGTGGCGGGGCGTGTCTGACCCGGTTTGAATGAGGGACCGCGCCCAGGCAAGCTGCTTCTGGATCGCGGGACTTTGAGGATCGAGAGCCAGGGCCTTTTCAAATTCTGCAGTGGCGTCGGCGGGTGCTCCCCTCTGCAATAGAACCATTCCCAGTTGGAAGTGCAACCCAATCGAGTTGCTATCCATTGCCAGCCCACGGCGGAGTGTCCCTTCCGCATCCTGCAGGCGGTTCGCCCGAAGTTGCAGGTTCGCCAGGAGCAAGTACTGGTTTGTGTTGCGCGCGTCAATGGCGATGGCGCGATGAAAGTAGGGTTCTGCATTCGAGAGATCGCCCGCGGTCATGTAGGTCACGGCTAGCGCGAGGTTGGTCTTCCAGGAATTGGGATCAATCTGAAGCGATTCCTGAAACACGCGGATGGCGCCGGAGGTGTCCTTTCGCTTGAAAAGTTCGTTGGCCAGATTGTCGCGCGCGATGACGCTGCGCGGCGCAATGGCCACAGCGTTCTGATAGAGCGTGAAGTTGTCCTGCCACTGGCTGAGCTGTAGGGCGAGCGAGACGGCGAAGAGAGAAGCCGCTCCGAGAGGCACTCCTATGCGCAGACGGGTTGCGAGTGGCTCGCGAAACGCAGAATGCGCGGCCTGTGCCAGCCAGGCTACAAACAGGGCGAATCCCATGGTTGAGAGATAGAGGTAGCGATCGTGGAGCAGATCTCCGTCGGCAAAGAAGCGGATGCCGGCGAGCGGCGAGATCAACGGCAGGAGCAGCCATGCAAGAGCGAACTTGGCGACGCGCGAGCGCCGCACGATGAGAAGGAGAGCTGTTCCGATAGCGAGGAGCAAGAGCAGCGGGAGCAGAAAACCTGCTGACGAGGGCAAAGCTACGTAGGGCGCGTCGTACCAGGCAGACAGATGAATGGGTAGAACGAGATGGCGCAGGTAGAGAAGCAAGACCGAGGGAGCCGTGTACAGGGCGGTGGTGAAGAAAATTTCCGGTGAGGCGCTGAAGACGTGATGCAAGGCATGAGCGCGAACGGCAAAATAGATCAGCGCGACGCCGAGATAGGGGATTGATTGCAGGAGGAGGCGCGCCCAATCGCGCGTGCCGGTGGAAGCGTCGGAAGGTTCTTGGGAAGATGGAAAAACTCGCTCGACGAGAACGAGCAGCGGCAGAAAAGCGATTGCGGTCTCTTTGCATCCAAGAGCAAGCGCGAAGAAACATGCGGATGCGCCGCGCGCCGTCCAGGAAGACCGGCCCCGGTCACGAAGATGGAGAAGAAGCGCCGCGAGAAGAAATACAGCCATGAGCGGTTCGGACGAGCTGGAAACCCAGGCCACGCTCTCGTGATTGGCGGGGTGCAGGGCAAATAGGAAAGCTGCCCCGCCGGCTGCCGTGCTATTTCGGAAAAGTTTGGCCGCTACCAGGTAGAAGAGTGAAATAGCGACGAGATGCAACAGTAGCGACGCCGCGTGCCAGCCGGGCGCCCAAAGAGCAAAGAGGGAGCGGTTCAGAAAGAGCCATAAGAGAAAGATGGGGCGATAGTAGTCGCCTTGCCCGGTCGGGCGAAGATGAATCCACGAATGCTCTGTGAAGTAGACGGGAATGAAGCGGGCGGATTCGAGATTGGAGTTGCGGACAATCTGCGTCCAATCGTCATAGACGAACTGAAATCCGAAGGTACGCGCATAGATAGCTACGGTCAGGACCAGGGCCAGGAGCAAAAGCCAACGGCCACGACTGCTGGCGCTCTCTTGAGTTGCGGCGGGCATGTTCAGGAAGAGTATGTGGCAGGCGTGAAAGAAATTTTTACTTTGCTCGTCTGCGCGTTCCGAGAAGATCAATTGCGAGGAGAAGGAAAAATGGCGGAGAGGGTGGGATTCGAACCCACGGTAGGGTTCCCCCTACACTCGCTTTCGAGGCGAGCTCTTTCAACCGCTCAGACACCTCTCCGCGGAGCGAGTTGCAATAGCAAGCGTAGCAGACGGTTCGCGGTTTCAGCAACGCAAGGGGTGCAAGCGGTTTCGGCCAATCTATCGGCGATCGGCGAAGAACGATTGTAAAAGCGCGGCGCATTCGTCCGCCAAAATGCCCGAGGTGACTTCTACTTGATGGTTGAGGCGCGGATCGGTAAGGACTTCGAAGCAGGAACGCACGGCGCCGCCTTTGGGGTCGTCACATCCATAGACGAGCCGCGCAACGCGCGCCTGGATCATCGCGCCGGCGCACATGCTGCAGGGCTCGACGGTCACGTAGAGCGTCGCGCCGCCCAGGCGATAATTCCCGAGCCGTTTCGCCGCTTCGCGGAGGACGACAATCTCCGCGTGGGCGGTCGGGTCGCAGTCGCTGATGGTGCGGTTTCCGGCGCGCGCGAGCACCTGCCCGGCGTGGACGAGCACCGCGCCGACGGGCACTTCACCAGCAGCCGCTGATGCGCGGGCTTCCTCGAGCGCCTGTTGCATGAAGGTGACGTCTTCGTTCATTCCGAGCGTCAGAATACCACGACGGAGCAGCACACTCCGGTGAGCGCGTTTCCTTGACAATTTCATTCCCGCAAACCAAACTACGCGCATGGGAAATCTCCTTGGGCGCTTGTTTCAGCTTGATATTCTGAAGGGCCTCGCCGTCACCTTCCGCTATCAGCACCCGAAAAACATCTACACGGAGCAGTATCCGCTCGAGCGGCCGATGGTGGCCGAACGCTACCGGGGCGCGCCGCGGCTGAACAAGAATCCGGACACGGGCGAGACGCTGTGCATCGCGTGCAACCTCTGCGCGCTGGCGTGCCCGGAGAATCTGATCGTGGTCGGCTGGGAGCGCGACGATGTCACCCGCCGCAAGGTGCTGACGCACTTCATCTACGATACTTCGCGTTGCATGTTCTGCGGTCTATGTGAGGATGCCTGCCCCACCGATTGCCTCGAACTCACGCAGGACTTCGAGATGGCCTACTACAGCCGCGAAGGCGCCATTTGGGACCGCCACCGGCTCGAAGAAGGGCCTACGCCGGCGCGCTATACTCGGTAGAGAGGGCGCTGAAGACGCCGGAATGGAACTTCGCCGAGATCCTATCACGCAAAGCTGGGTCGTTCTGGGCCACCGGGAAGGCCCCTCCGACGATGGCGATGCGTGTCCTCTTTGCGCCCCGTCCGCCGACAAGCAGACCGCGCTCCTGACTTGGCCCTCGGAAGGACCCTGGCAAGTCCGCGTTGTGCCGCACATCGATCCCCTCTACCGCATCGAAGGCGAGCTGGGCCGCCGGGCCGACGGCATGTACGACAAGATGCTGCCGATCGGCGCGCATGAAGTGATCATTGAAACGCCGCATCACGATAAGCGTCTGTCGCAACTCAGCGACGAGGAAATCGAACGCGTCCTCTGGGCGTATGCGGGACGCATCGTGGATCTGAAGAAGGATCCGCGGTTTAAGTACGTCGCCGTCTTCAAGAATCAAGGACTGCTCGCCGGAGAGGAGTGGCCCCACGCGCATTCCCAAGTTGCCGCGACCGTGTTTGTGCCGCGGCGGATCAAATATGAATTGCGCGCGGCGCGCGAATGGTACAAAGAGAAGGAGCGCTGCGTCTTCTGCGACATCGTGCGGCAGGAAGAGAAGCAGGGCAAGCGGATCGTGGACCTTCAGGGCGAGTATTACGCGCTTTGCCCCTACGCCTCCCGCGTTCCCTACGAAATTTGGCTGATTCACCGGCGGCACAATCATGCGTTCGAACAGCCGCGGGCGGGCTCAAACCGGCGCAATCTGGCGGCGCTGCTCGGGCGCATGCTGCGGCGATTTGAAAAGTTTGCGCCGGCCTACCATCTGGTGATCCATACCTCGCCGAATACGCGGAGCAAAAAGGGCGAGCTGGCCGGTTACTGGAAGACGCTGGCCGACGATTTTCACTGGCATATCGAAATCCTCCCCATCGTCCAAACGAGCAGCAAGTCCTACAGCATCAAAGAGGTCTATTTCAACGCCGTGTTCCCGGAGCAGGCCGCCGAATACCTGCGAAATCTGGATTCAAACCCATGAATGGCCAGCGCGGTGGAATCATCATAAAGCTGATCGTTTTGCTGTTCCTCGTGCTGGTTTGTGGGGTGATCTACCTGCTGCGCAATCCCATTCTGCGTTTCATGGGAAGCGCTTGGATCACGGAAGATTCGCTGGAACGGGCGGACGCGCTGCTCGTATTGAGCGACGACAATTTCGCAGGCGATCGCGCGGCGCGGGCGGCGGAACTTTACCGGAAGGGCATGGCGCCGCTGGTGGTGGCTAGCGGCAGGCGGCTGCGCCGCTACGCGGGAATCGCGGAGCTCATGGAGCACGACTTGATCGCGGACGGCGTGCCGAAAGAAGCGATCGTGCAGTTTTCGCACACGGCGGATAGCACGCGCGAAGAAGCGGAAGCTCTAACGGGTCTTGTGAACGAGCGCCGCTGGCGCCGCGTGATCGTTGTGACATCGAACGTGCATGTGCGCCGCGCGCGCTACATTTTCCGGCGTGTTTTTCCCGCCACTGTGGACGTGCGGCTCGCCGGTGCGCCGGATCAGAATTTTATTCCCACCGAGTGGTGGAAGAGCCGAAGAGGGCTCAAACAGATGTTTCACGAAGTCTTGGGCATGTTCGTGACGATGTGGGAATTGCGCGGGAAGGGCGATGATCGGAGTGCAGCCCAATCCCTTGTGGGACGGGGACGCCTAAATCCACAATCTGTGGTATAGCGTTTCAGGAAACACACCAGATTTGCTACTTATCATTCCTCTTTACACGACCTAAGTGCTGTACTATCTTCGCGATTCGGAGTCGCGCTTCCCAGCCCGCCCAGCAGCAGTAGCGACTTTGAAGTGAAATCGCCGGGCGGAGGTGTCCCATGTGGCGCAAAGAAGAGCCGAAGGCACAAGCAGTTCCAGACATTTCCACAGGTACGAAAATTTCCACAAGCGCGCCGGCACCTTCCGCCTCAACGCCACGCGATATTTCTGCAGCGTCTCCGATCTCTTCGCGCGCGACTGCATGCATCAGCCAGGGAATTAAGATCCACGGTGAAGTCACCGGCAGCGAAGATTTATTCGTGGATGGTGAAGTGGATGGCAAGCTCGATCTTGGGAACGCCAGCGTGACGATCGGTCCGAATGGGCGCGTGAAGGCGGATGTGACGGCTCGCGAGATCATCGTGCGCGGCCGCGTGGATGGCAAAATCACGGCGCGCGAACGCGTGCATCTCTGGAGCTCGGGCCAAGTGATCGGCGAGGTGCAATCCGACCGGCTTTCGATTGAAGATGGCGCGGTACTTCGCGGCAAGGTGGACACCGGCAAGCGGCAAGAGAAGGCGAAAGACGCCTTTCAGGCGGCGCCAAGGGGTCCAGCACAGAAATCAGAGCCTGCGGCCATTCAGGCGAACCCTGCGGCTGACTAAGTAATGAGCTTTCTGCAGAAACTCGGGATCGTCGGTGTACGCGGTGTCGCCGGCCGCTTGCCGTTGAGCGGGCGGGCGCACGGCGGGCCCCAAGGATATGCGCCGGTGAGCGCTCCTCGGGGCGCGGAAAATCAGGAAGCGGCGCGAGTCTCGAATTGTCTGAAGGAATTCCTCTGGAATCTGGATGGTCTTGGCCGCGGCGCGCTCCTGGATTTGGGTCCGGCCTGGCAGACCACGCTCAGCTTTTTCATCGAACGCGGATTCCGAGTTTCGTCCGAGGACCTGCTGCGTTCCTGGAAAGAATTCCTCACCGAGGAAGAGAAGCGGCTCAAGTCTGCTGCGGGCGGTTCTCTGGATGGAGTGGACATGAGCGCGGATGGCCGCGCGGAGCGCTTCCTGCAAGCAAACTTGAAGTATCCCGCCGCGTCGTTTGACGCCATGCTGGTTTGGGATTTGCTGGATTATCTCGAGCCGGCACTTTCACGGCGCGTTGTTCCCGCGCTCACCGATCTGTTGCGGCCGGGCGGCGTGGTGTTTGCCATGTTCCACAGTCGGAAGCCTGAGGGATTCCAGCGCTACCGCATAGCGGACTCCATGACCCTGCAGATACTGCCCGCTGCCGTGATTGCCCCGGCGCAACGCATCTATCAGAACCGCGAGATTCAAGAGCTCTTTGGCCGCTATCGCACGATGAAATCCTTTGTTAGCCGGGATCAGCTCCGCGAAGTCCTGTTCATCAAGTAGCCGTTCCAGCCATTTCGTTCCGCGGTTTCGGTTAGCTGCGCTTTCCCCCTTGTAAACCCATTTGCGGAAGAGTAGAAGGAATCCAGAGCTCAAGGAGCTCTGGAGAAGGAGCATGACTCCACCGGGCTTAGAGCTGAAACAAAGCTGAATCACACCGCTTTTGCGGTGCGCGTCGCCGCGTAGCATTCGCGCAACCTGCGATACCGCGCAGACGACACAGCAACTTGGTAGATCGGGGAGCCGCCAGGCTCCCCGTTCTGCGTTTTGGGGGTTTCAATAGGATTGAAAAGCTTCCGCGCCGGTGCTAGCTGCCAAACTTGATGTCACGCAGCCAGCGGATGACACTACCCTGCTGAGCGATAACATCAGACTGCCAGAGAATGACCCAGAGCATCAGGCTCATGGCTACGGAACAGAGCGCGAGCACGAGTGCCATCTGCGTTTCTGAAGCGGGAATGCGCAAGCGATGGGCGATCCAGGCCATGGATGGAGTTCTCCTAGTACTCAGTGCTCTATTTCCAGCTACGAGAGGTGGTCAGCAACGCGGTGTTGCCGCCCATCCTCGTCCAAGAGTGGGCAATTCGGCTGCCAAAATTCTGCGGAGGCGCCCGCACATATAACCCGCATCAATTGTTTGAGATGTGAGATTGCGCGAGGAGCAATAAGAACTCGACCATTCGGGTGTGCACAAATCGCCGCGCAGAATGGACACTCAGTTTCCTCTGCGACTCAGGATCGCAAAGGAAGCTCGCTGATCAACTCGCTCCATGTGTCCGGACCCTGCAGCGAGAATGTTCGGATGCGGGAAGAGATCGCGGGAAGAGGCAGACCATTGGTGGGGCGTCGCGCGAGGAGAAAGTTGCGGTCGCAGGCACGCAGAAATGCTTCATCCTGGCCGGATGCAGAGACTCCGATGGCGGCAGCGTGGCTGCGCAGGGCGCGATCGTACAACCCGGCAAGCTGTTTGATCGCACGCTCCGGACTGGCTCCCACGGAGAGGGACCATAGGGGCGGAATTTCATGCAGAACAAGCTTGCGCCGCTGAGCCTCCGCTCGGAAGCGTGCGACCGCTCGGTCATCCGCGCCGGCAAAGAAGAAGAGCTCCTCGAAATCGCGCTGACGAACGAGTTCAGCCTCGCGCGCCGGAAGGCCGGTGTTCTGCGCCAATTCGCGCGGCGAGAGCGAGCGCAGAGTGACGACGGAGACGCCGGTCGCCTCTACCAGGTTTTCCAGGGCCTCCGCGGCAGCCGGTTGAGGCTCGGCAAGCGGCAGACACACGAAACGCCCCAGCCGGACGCTTCGTTCGACGCGCAGGTGAAAATAGTCTTCCGGCAGAAAAATTCCGGAGCCCGCTTCGGCGACGAAAGGGTGCGTATGGCCCAGTCTGCGGCGTGGCTCATCTATTTGCATGCGCGAGCGGCCGGTTATCCAGACGACAGGCGCCTCACGGCGGTCCATTTCTTCGAGGAATCCCGCAAAGCCCGAGTCGGGGCTCCTCGTGAGGGGAAGGAAGGCGTCAACGGCTAGGTAGATGACGAACGAGCTATGTCTCAAAGGCGAGCTCCGGGTGCGGCTAAAGATTGTAGCGGAAAAGAACTCCATCCTGGCGGGTAGGAATCCGAGCGCAAACAAAAGGGCGGGCAGGATATCCTGCCCGCCCTTTTGTTCGGCCACGTAGCGCGGCCAGTGGTTCGTTATCGCTTTAGCGGCCGGAGCTGGAGCTCGACTGCGCTTGCGGCTGCGAGTTCGCCTTGGGAATGCTGACGTATCCGCTGATCGAGTCCTTGGCGACCTTGTTGATGACGAGCTCCTGAGGAAGCTTGGTGCCGCTCAGGTAGAAGAAGATCGGCTCGTTCAGGGAGCGGTTCTTCTTCTCGAGGCTCTTGTCTTCGGCCGTCAAGGCCACGGTGAACTGGTTCTTCTTGGTGTTAACGCCGCGGAGTTCGACGGTCACATTGCCCACCTTCTGCGGCTTGTTCTTGCCGGCGATGGTGAACTCGACGTATTCCCGTTCGCCGAGGCGGCGGAGCTGGTCGATCTCGTCATGGTTGCGGGCAATCAGCGTACCCATTTCGCTTCGTGCCAACTTCAAATCATCGCGCGTGGCGTCGAGGTCGGTGCGAACGCCGACGACCTTGGTGTCCACGGTCTTCACTTCATCGGTGGTCGCCTTCATTGCGAGTTCGCTCTTGACCGAGATATCCAGCGCAGTCAACTTTTGCGTGGTTTCCTCTTGAAGCTTGGTGGCTTCTTCGCGCGCGTTCTTCAACTGGCCCTGGGTGATTTTGAGTTTCTTGGTGACAACGTTCAGGTCGCCCTGCAGTTGCGAATTGGTCTTCTCTGACTGCGTCAGGCGATCTTTCAGCCCGGACAGGTCCTGATCCACCGTTTGCTTCAGGGTCTTGACCTGGGTGGCGACGGCCTGCTGCGTGCTATCGAGCTGCGACGAAGCATGCCATCCAAACCCAAGACCGCCGATGGCG
>JBGOWC010000359.1:0-2571 GCA_041478415.1 Terriglobia bacterium | reverse complement strand
CGATTCGCCCAGCTCCAGCGTCCCGCCCGGAATGGACCATTCGCCCCGCAGGGGTTCGCTTCCGCGCCGGATCAACAGCGCGCGGCCGTCTTCAATCACCACTCCACCCACGCCCACAACCGGGCGATCTGGAAATTCCCGGGAAGATCTCATCCGTTTCGCCTGCGCCCGCGGCGCCGTTTCCTTCCGCGCCGCCTTCCTTGACACGGGAGTTGATTTCACGCGCCGCGGTATATAATACGCTGGACGGTGACGGTCCAAAGTTTTGTGAGATATGCCATCGAAAATTCCAGGAGGACGCGGTCGTGATTCGTTGCCCGGAATGTGCCACCGAGATGGACGTAGACGAAGACGAAGTAGAAGAGGGCGAGATCCTCAGTTGTCCCGAGTGCGAAGTTGAACTCGAGGTAGTGCAGATCCATCCCGTCAAGCTCAATCTCATCTCCGACGATGATGATGAAGATGACGACGATGAGGAGGAGAGCGAGGTCGCCGGCAATGGGGACCTTCCTGGCGAGAAGGAAAAGGAAGACGACGAAGAGGAAGACGAGGAATAGATTACGGAACGCTCACTCTCACCTGCAATGAACGCGTGGAAAGGGCCTGGCATCCCCCTCTCGCATCCTTCCATCTAAGTAACAAGGAACCGAAGTATGCATCGCGCATTCAAGATTCTCGTCTTTGGCACGCTGTGTTTCCTCGCTAGCCAAGCAGTGACGGCGCAAAATCCACCGGCCGCGGGAGCACCCGCACCGGCGTCTTCCAGCAAGAAGAAGCACAGCCACAAGGATGATTTCCTGATGCGCGGCACCGTCTTCACGGAGAAAGATCTTTCGCTGTCCGGCGCAGAGCTTCGCGTCCGGCGCGGCAGCGAGAAAAAATTCCGCTGGGAGACGCGAACAAATTCGCATGGCGAATTTGCCGTTCGCGTCCCGCAGGGCGCCGAATACGTACTGGTCGTGCGCGCGAAGGGCTTTGCCGAGCAGGCACGTCCCGTGGATGCGAAGAGCGGAGTGGAAAAGGATAATATGGTCTTCCGAATGGAGCTCGCTCCCGAGAAAAAGACCGGAGGCAAGAAATGAACCGATCCCAACGAATTGCAGGTGCTGCCGCGATGCTCTTGTTTCTCGCGACGCTGGCTGTCGGTCAGGGCTCCAAGCGCGAAGCCCAGCTTCGCACCGTCCGCGGCGTCGTCGCTGACAAGCAGGATGACCCCATCCCCGCGAGCGTGGTCTTTCTGCAGAACCGGCGGACCCAGGCGGTGCAGAGCCGCATTGCCGATGATACCGGAAATTACCGCTTCAGCGGCCTCGACCCGAATGCCGATTACGAAATTCACGCCGAAAAAGACGGCGCAAAATCACCTACGCGCACGATTTCAAGCTTCGATACGCGCAAGGACATTGTTCTCAATCTGAAGCTCGAGCCGAAGAAGAACTGATTTTCTCCCCGGTTGCTCGCGGCTTCACCCTTCTGCCGCTGGACGCGGCGCAAGGATTCGGACGGCGCGCGAGGCAACTTCGATTTCGACCGGAGCCGGGCCGAAGATCTCACCATCGCCGTGAAAAACGCAGGCGCGATCCGCGGTCAGACGAACGCGCTGCGCCCGGAATAGCTCGATCTGCGGAATTTCCAAGTTTCCGCGCTGGGCCAGCCGCGGCAACACGTCGAGTACTTCCAGCCAGCCAAGCCGCCTGACGAGTGCCACATCCAGCCAGCCATCATCCGCCCGCGCATCGGGCGCAAAGCCCAACCCCGCGCCGTACGTCGGAGTATTGAGGACGCCCACAAGCAGCACGCGTGTATTCACTGGCGGATGCTCGCTCCCGGGAAATTCCACGGTGACTTCTAGCGGCGAAAATTCCCGCAGCGCGCAGATCGCCGAAGCAACGTACCGCAATGTGCCGGGAAACCGGCGGAAGATCCCGCTGGCATAGCGCGTGGTCTCGGCGTCGAGCCCAATGCCTCCGCCGCCGCAATACAATCGGACCTTGCCGTCGGCCGTGCGCGCCCGCAGCAAGTCCATCGGCCGCGGCTCGCCATCAAGCAAAAAGCGCGCCGCAGCCACTGGATCCTTTGGCAAGCCTAGCGCTGCCGCGAAATCGTTTCCTCCTCCAGCCGGTATCAGCCCAAGCAGTGCGTTCGTTCCCGCGGCCGCATTCGCCAGACCCTGAAACGTGCCGTCGCCGCCCATGGCGATGAGCAGCCGCCGGCCCGCCGCAATCCCGGCCCGCGCACGGGCTTCGAGATCCTCCGCGCTCTGCGTCCGCACAATTTCAACCTGGAACGATTGCGATTCGAAGAATCGCTCGATGCGGGGAAGAAAAGCCGCGGCGCGCCCTCCGCCCGCTTCCGGGTTGGCGAGGAGCAGCGCCGGTGAATTATTCGAAACGAGTTGGCTGGCCAGCATTCGCGCCGACATCCTCTTTGAAGCGGATAGGGAATGTCAATCATGTCATCTGGGGAAAGGGTCGGGATTTCTGCGAGTGAGGACGCCCAAGGGAAAAATTGGTGCCGGCGGGGGGAATCGAACCCACTGCTCACATTGATATGCCGTAAGTTATTCATTCT
>JBGOWC010000176.1:0-5039 GCA_041478415.1 Terriglobia bacterium | reverse complement strand
CTTGGTTCGCGGCTCGCCGATCGACCTTCGAGTCTGGCCAGTGTGCTCGGGGCCATCACGGCGGCAAGTCATACGGGGCATTCCATTCTTTCATCCGATGCAATAGGCATTCCCGATCGCACTTCTACCCCCGGACGAACGACCTATCTCGCTTCGTCTGGCGTAACCCGCGGCGCGCATCAAATTCCGTCTGAGGAAGTGGATCGTGAATTCGGGATGCCTGTTGGCAAGCTCAGAAAACGTGCGGGAATTATCTCCATCGCGCGCGCGGCCGCGAACGAGACCGAACTGACACTCGCCGCACAAGCCGCAACGCAGGCGCTTTCGGCATCTGCTTGCAGTCCGCGCGATCTTGACTGGATCCTCGCAACCTCCGAAACCCACCAGGCCTTTCCATCGCTCGGCGCGCAGCTTCACTCGCGCCTCCTCGTCCGCGAAACCTGCGGTGTTCTCGACATTGGCGGCGCTTGCCTCGGGCTTCTCCACGCGCTCGCCACCGCTCAGGCCTTTCTTTCCGCTGGCCAGGCTCGCACGATTCTTGTGGCCACGGCCGACGTTCACAGCCGCATCTTCTCTCCCGGGCGCGTGGCGGGCGAATTCGGCGGACTCTTCGGCGATGGCGCCAGCGCGTTTCTGCTGGAGTCAGAACGCTCTTCGGGCGCCGGCACTTATCAACTCGGAAAATTTCATTTCGGGTGCGCAGGGCAATACGCCGCCGCGATTCGCGTCGCTCAGGCTGCCTCCGGCGCGCTGGATATCCAATTTGACGGCGAAGCCCTTTCCCGCGCGGCAGTTTCACGCCTCGAGAAAATCCTGACGGAAGTTGGGCTGCGCAGCGGATTTTCACTTGCAGATGTCGGAGCCTTTGCTACGCACCAGCCCAATCCGCGCCTCGTGGCTCTCCTCGCCCGCCAGCTCGGCGTCCCGGAAGAAAAGTTTCCGCCGATCGCAAAGACGAGCGGCAACGTCGGTTCCTCCACGTGCGCTGCCGCACTGCACCAAGCTCTCATGCAACAAGCCACACGTCCGGCGGCGGAGCGCAAACCCATTTTCTTGGCGTCGCTTGGCCCCGGTCTTCTTTTCGGCGGCGGCTGGGTCGAGCCTGCCTCGGGTGCAGAATGACGATTCAGATTGACAGCCAGCTCCTTCACACGCTTTTATGTGAACTTGTCTGTATCGATTCCGTCAATCCCACGCTCGTCCCCGGCGCCGATGGCGAAAAGGAAGCGGCAGAATTTCTCTGTGGTTTTCTTCGCCGTCATGGAATTCGGGTGGAACTGCAGGAAGCTGCTCCCGGTCGGCCCAATGTTGTCGCATGGCTTGGTCCAACAGCTGAGGTTGGTAAAGATGGCAAGCCGCGCGCCGCGCTCGCGGTGCTGGCGCACTTGGACACTGTCGGCGCGGGCGACATGCCTGATCCGTTCACGCCGATCGAGCGCGATGGCCGGCTCTACGGCCGGGGCGCGCTCGATATCAAGAGTGGGGTCGCGGCGATGGCCGCCGCTGCAATCGCCGTCGCGAGTAGCGGGATTACGCTGGAGAAGCCGGTGCTCCTGGCCGGCGTTGTGGATGAAGAGTGCGATAGCATCGGTACAACAGCCCTCCTCGAACGGGTAACGGCCGACTGCGCCGTCGTTCTGGAGCCGACCAACCTGCAACTCGTCATCGCGCACAAAGGTTACGCGTGGTTTGAAGTCACAACGCAGGGTCGCGCCGCCCACGGCAGCCTCCCCTCGGAGGGCAGGGACGCGATTCGGATGGTGAGCCGCGTTTTGCAGGTCTTGGACGAACGCGAAGCACAACTCCGCGCCGTGCCGCCTCACCCGCTACTAGGCCACGCCTCCCTCCATGCGTCCCTGATCAATGGTGGTCAGGAACTCTCCAGCTATCCAGCCGCGTGCTGCCTGCAATTTGAAAGGAGAATGGTTCCGGGCGAATCCGAACTCTCGATCGCAGCGGAATTCAAATCCCGCCTCGAGCAGATCCAGGCCCAAGTTCCCGGTTTTGCGGCAACCTTGCGCTCCCTCGGATCGCGGCCTGCCTACGAAATATCACCTGATGCACCGATCGTCCGCGCGACGGCGCGGGCGATCCGAACCATTACAGGCGAAGTTTCGCTCGCGGGAATGGCGCCTTGGACCGACACCGCCCTCCTCGCCCAAGCGGGAATTCCGGGTGTCGTGTTTGGTCCCGAAGGCCGGGGACTGCACGGCCGGGAAGAGTACGTCGAGCTGGCTTCAGTTGACACTTGTTCCCGAGTTCTCAGCGAATTAATGCTAGCTTTCGCCGCTTCAAAGAACCTCGGCTAGCCCAAGCTTGCTTGGGAAACACGCGGGAGGTGTAGTTCTGCTTTGTAACTTTATGTAACAAGCCCCCGAACAGGTACCAGAACTCACCACTGCGCTGCACTTCTATTTCGTTTATTAACAAACAGTTAGCAAAGATTCGAGCCTGGTCTCCCACGTGCATTTCCTTACGCAAGTATGGGGAGTTTGTTCTCTCTTGATCGGAGTAACAGGATGAGACGGAATGCCAGAGATACTGAAAGCGGGTTCACGCTGATTGAGTTGCTGACGGTAATGGGGTGCATGGGAGTCATCCTCGCGATGGCCGTCCTTGCTTCGCGGGCCCCACTACGGACCTTCCGCGTCAACTCCGCGATGGACCAAATCACGGGGCAACTCCGTTCGGCGCGCGGCATGGCTATTTCGCAGCGCCGTGAAATGAAGGTCGTCTTTACAAGTCCCAACCAGATTCAAGTTTGCCGGCAAGAGCGGCCTGCGGGTGAAACATGATTCCCGGTGGTGACTCTGGAAGGCACGGCACAGTACATGACCTTTGCGGGAGTGGCGGATACGCCGATGGTATTCGGCAACGGGGCGGCAATCCTGATCGGCGGTGTAGCAGGTGGCCCGCCGCTCATGAAGTTTACGACCACAGGAGCCTTCATCAACGCGGCGGGCAACCCCATCAACGGCACGATTTTCATGGGCATGACAGGCGTAAGCAGCACCGCGCGAGCTGTGACCATCCTCGGCGCGACGGGCCGCGTCCGGCCCTACTTCTGGAATGGCGCGAAGTGGTTCGAATAGGGAGCGAGCAGATGAAACCGCAAAGCAAAGCGAATCGCCGCGAGAAGGGTTTTACGCTTATCGAAGCGATGGTTTCGATTCTCGTCCTGTCCTTCGGCATTCTTTCTCTGTCGGTCGTCTACGCGCAGGGAATTTTCTACGCCAACCTGTCGCAATACGACTACATCGCCGCGAAAAAAGCCGAGGCTGCCATCGAGACAATTTTCACTGCTCGAGACACCAAGGTTCTGACCTGGGCGCAGATTCGAAACGTCACCGGCTTATCGGGTACCGATGGCGGAGTCTTCCTGGATGGACCCCAGCCCCTGGTTGACGGGGGCGCCGATGGGCTGGTTGGTACGGCGGACGACAATGCCGCAGTTCCCGATGTCGTGATTATCGGACCCGGCCTGGACAGCAAGCTGGGCACCGCCGACGACGAGGTATTCAAGCTTTCCGGGTTCATGACGCGAGAGATCCAGATCCGCGATGTCATCAACGAGCCCAATCTGCGCCAGATCACTATCGTGATGCGTTACCAGGCCGGCCGCTTGCAGCGGACCTACACCCTGGTCAGCTTTGTCTCTGCGTTTGCGTGAGGACACCGTGAAGGAGCAGCACATGAAGAAGCAGGCGGGATTCACGCTGGTCGAGTTCCTCGTGGCCATGACCGTAACGGTCATCGTGACGGGGGCGGCGCTGGGCACCTTCCGCGACGCCGTAAAAACCAGCGACAACATTACCCAGATGTCGGACATGAGCGACAACCTGCGCGCGGGGTTGAACCTCGTCGTGGAAGACCTGATCCAGACCGCCACCGGTATCCCCACGGGCGGCATACCGATCCCTGCGACATCAAACGGTGCAACACCCGCCTGCAATATTGGCTTTACGCCGAACCGTCCCGGACCCGCGGGCGCCGTTTTCACGGCCTGCAACTTCACCCTGCCGGCCATCATCCCGGGGCCGAACTTGGGCCCCCAGATTGTCAGCCCCGACGCCATTCCCGGCGCCGCGACCGACATCATCACGGTGCTGTACGCGGACAATGGTCTTGCCTACAGCAACGTGGCTATCAACAGCGCCACTTGCACCGGAACGATCTCCGCGAACGGCGATACCGCCACATTCAGCACTGCTGCCGGTTGCATAAATTTTGCGACTTCGAACATCACGATCAACCCGGGCGACCTTGTCCTCTTCAGCAATCCCAAGGGGCAGGTCATGCAAACCGTCACCAGCGTTTCAAACGGCGGACAAACCCAAAAGTTCATCGCCGGAGATCCGTTTGGCTTGAACCAAACCGGAAAGCTGAGCGGCACGCTCATTCAGCTTCAGAGCGCTCCCAATGTGTATCCCCAAACCTCGGCAACGCGAATCTGGATGATCACCTATTACCTGGATAACACGACGGATCCGCTGCACGTCCGGCTGGTCCGCCAGGTCAATTTCAACCCGGCGCAGCCCGTCGGGGAAACGCTTGAAAACCTGCAGTTCACCTACAACTATGTGGATGGCACGCTGAATCCCCCCACGAACCAGCCGGGAATTCCCGCGGGTCTTTCGGAAAGCCAAATTCGCGCCGTCAATGTCTTCCTGGGTGCTCGTTCATCCACGAAATTGACCGGGAACAAATCGCAGGGCCGCTATCTTCGAAGCAATTTGCAGACGCAGGTCAGCCTCCGCAGCATGGCCTACGTCAACAACTATCAATAAGAGGAGTTTGACGATGAGTGCGCCAAAAAATTCCATGCGACGTGAAGCCGGTATCGCGCTGCTCACGACGATTCTGCTGCTGATGCTCATGTCCAGCCTGCTCGTGGGCTTCATCATTCTTGTCACCTCGACCCAGCGGCTTTCCGGAATGAACAACGATTACAGCCGCGCCTTCTACGGCGCGGAAGCGGGCATGGAGAAATTGACGGCCGACCTCGGCACGCTCTTCAACAACACGTATGCGCCAAGCGG
>JBGOWC010000127.1:0-6159 GCA_041478415.1 Terriglobia bacterium | reverse complement strand
GAATCCCGCGCCGGTCGAGCAGGTCAACATTTTTTTCAGCGCGGGCGGCAAGCTGCAAAATCTTCCGCACAAGAAGCTCGACCTGCTGACGGGGCCGGGTCCCGCGAAAACAGCGGGTAACGACTACGCCGGCATCGAAGACCGATATTTCGTCGCCGCATTTCTACCCGCAAACGGCGCGCCTCCCGCAAGCGTCACGGCGGAGTACTGGAAGCAGGAGCGTACGGTCCCATTCGAAGGCAAGACCGCGCAGGAGCCCGTCGCGGAGATGGCCGCCGGGTCCGCGACAATTCGCCAGACCGGGGAAACTTCCGCCGGGCCGGGGCCGTTCCCGCCGCTGGCGCTGCGCGTGTACGTTGGACCGAAAGACTACGACGATCTGAAAAAAATGAACCCGCCGCTGCACGCGTTGGTGCAGTTTGGCTGGCTGGAGATCATCGCCGATCCGCTCTTCCACGGCCTAAAGTGGCTGCATAAATATGTCCCCAACTGGGGCTGGACGATCATCGTCCTCACGCTCGTGGTCAATATGCTGTTCTTCCCGCTGCGGATTTCGAGCTATCGCACGGCGCAAAAGATGCAAAGAATCCAGCCGGAAGTGAAGGCCATCCAGGATCGGTACAAGAAATACTCGATGCGCGACCCGAAAAAGGCCGAGATGAATCAGGAGGTCATGGCCATCTACAAGCGCGAAGGGATCAATCCCGTGGGCGGCTGCGTGCCGATGCTTCTGCAGATGCCCATCTGGTTCGGGCTGAACACCGCGCTGCGGTATTCGATCGAGCTGCGACACGCCGCGTGGCTCTGGATCCGCGACCTGTCGGCGAAAGACCCGTACTACATCCTTCCGGTGACCGTGGGCGTCTCGATGTATCTGGTTTCAAAAATGACGCCGATGACCACGACCGACCCCAGCCAGCAGACGATGATGAAGGTGATGCCGGCAATGATGGCGGTCATGTTCGTGGTTTTCCCGTTCTCGAGCGGGCTGGCGTTGTATATTCTCACCAGCAGCGTGGTGGGAATCGGGCAGCAGTGGTATTTGAACAAGACGCATCCAGCGCCTGCGCCGGTGAAGCCGGTTCGCGGCAAGAAGTAAGCTCGATTCACGCCGCGTAGCTTACGGCCACGAAACGTCCATGACCCCTGAACTCATCCGCGACGGCAAGCTCGACCGCGAGGCGGCGGCCGAAGCCCTGCGGCGCTTCCTGGAAGACATCATTCGCGCTGCGCGCTGGGATTTAACGGTGACGGTGCGCGCGATCGCAGCGGATGCGGCGGGCGAACCGGCGGGTTCCGCCGAGGTTCTCGCCGATTTTGACGGCCGCGACAAGGAGATTCTCCTCGAGCGCGGAGCGGAAGTCTTGCGGGCGCTCGAGCATCTCGCACTGCGCGCGCTGCGGCTCGACTCCGCGTTCCATGAGCGCATCCATCTTGATTGCGGCGGCTACCGCGCGCTGCGGTTGGAAGAACTGCGCATGAGCGCGCGCGTCGCCGCGGAGCGCGTGCAAGCAACAAAGCAACCGTTCCGGCTGAACCCTATGTCGCCGCGCGAACGGCGCGTCGTGCATCTCGCGTTGAAGGACATGCCGGGGGTGCGCACGGAAAGCGCCGGCGTGGGCGACGACCGCCAGGTCGTTATACATCCGGCGGACAACAAGGCGTCGAGTTAGCTTTTTCGATTCCGAAAAGACGACCGGGGCATGCCCTGCCCATACCCGCGAGCAACTCCTACCGAGTGACCCAGCCCAGAGAGACGACGTGGCCGGCGGCGTCAAAGCGCACGCTATAGGTGAACGGCGAAGGGCCTCCGCGGAGCGGCGAGCGAAAACGCAAGTCCACGATTTCGACGATTGCCGCGCCTCCGGCCATGCGAAATCGCGTAACCGGGAAGCGCGTGAACTGGAAAACTTTCCGCACTTCGCGCAATTGCCGCGCCTCCTCGATGCGCAGATTGTCCGGCGCGTCGGGATAATAACTGTATTCGAGCGCGTCGTTCGGATCGGCGGTTCCGCCCGAGGCGCCTGCCAGGCGACCAGTCAGGTGATTAGATAAGTCCACTCGCAGCTCGTACACGCCGCGCGGCGTGCGAATCAGGCCGTCCCAGTGCCACAGCGAAGGCGGGAGCGGCAGAGCGGCGAGCGACTGCACCTCAAGATGCTCGTTCGCGGCGAAATCGCGCACGCGGGCAAGAGCTGTGCGGTGAGCCACGGCGACCGCGCCGAAATATCCCGCCAGGATGACGAGCCCTGCGCGTGACCACGCGGCGCGCGAGATGCGAAATCCCCAGCCTCGCAACAGCGGCAGAAAAAAGACACCCAAGAGAATGAATGTCGCGGCCGTGACGGTAGCCGCCGAGAGGGGCGCGTTTACGGCGTGTGCGAGCGCGGTGATGAGGAGCAGAGCGAAAAATGTCACCACCCACATGCGCGCGGCGCGGCGCGCGGATTTTTCTTTGTTCTCATACACCCATGCAAGGATCTGCGGCAGAAACAGAATCGCGCTAAACGTGAAATCAATGATGAAAATCAAGTCCCACGCGGGTCGCGACCATGAGAGCGGCGACCAGATCATCGTGCCGAAATTGTTCACGAGGTCGAGAAGGATGTGACTCAGGATGCCCGCGGCATAGACCAGCGCCAGCAGCGGAAACGATGGACACTCCCAGCGGCGGCGGCGCGCGAACCATTGCGTGAGCGCGGCCAGGCCGATCGCATAAGCCGGCAAGAGCAGCAGCGAGTGCGTGATGCTGCGATGCCAGGTGATCACGAGCAGCGGATCGCGCGAGAAAATGTCGCGGAAGGTGTCGGAATCCGGGAATATCGCACCGAGCGTTGCCGCCCAGCTCACGATGCGTTCGCGACTTGCCGGGCGCTTGGTGAAGATATCGTCGCCGCGAAAGAGAGCTTTGCCGAGAAGCGCGCCGGCGAGGCCATGCGTAATCGTGTCCATTGTTACAGTCTAAAGGATCGAGCGCCTCGTTCTTCCACAGGATTAAGAGACCGCGAGGAGCGGTGCGCGCTTCCCGACGATTCGGCCAACACGCTGGGCGGTGACGCCATGACGCGCGAGAGCGGCGAGGGCTGCTTCCGCGGCGTCCGCGGCGATGGAAAACAGCAAACCGCCCGAAGTCTGCGGGTCAAAGAGCAGATCGCGGTATTCCTGCGGGACTTTTTCGTCGAAAACCACGCAGTCGCCGATGAAGGCGCGGTTGTTCTTCAGACCGCCGGAGAGATGGCCTTCGCGGGCGGCTTCGACGGCGCCGGGCAAATAGCGAAACGCGGCGTGATCGATCTCGAAGGAAACCGGTTCGATGCCATGCGCGGGGTCGCCAAGCGCCATCTCCCGCGCGTGGCCCAGCAGGCTGAACCCCGTGACATCCGTAACCGCATGAATCGGCCGCGCGCCTCCGGCGTGATCCTCCACTTCGTGGAGAGCATCGGCCGCGGCGCAATTGAGAGTGGTCATCGCGGCAACAGCGGCGGCAAGCGATTCCGGAGTGGCGCGGTCTTTCTTCAGCGCGGTTGTAATCACGCCCGTGCCAATGGACTTCGTGAAAATCAAAGTATCGCCGGGCAGCGTACCAACATTGCGCCACACGCGATGCGGATTGATCGTGCCCGTTACGGCGTAGCCGAAGAGCATGTCATCCGTGCGAATCGAATGGCCGCCGATGATGCTGCATTTCGCTTCGGTCATCTTCGCGAGCCCGCCACGGATAATTTGCTCGAGAATCGCGGGATCGGCCTTCTCCGGGAAACCGACGACCGAGAGTGCCGAGAGTGGACGGCCGCCCATGGCGTAAATATCGCTTAAGGCGTTCGCCGCCGCGATCTGGCCGAAGAGCCCCGGATCGTCCACGATGGGAGTGAAGAAATCCACGGTCTGGACGAGCGCCAGGCCCTCGCCGAGAAGATAGACCCCGGCATCGTCGTTGGTATCGAAGCCGACGAGGACGTTCGGGTCGGTCTGCCGCGGTAGGCCGCGCAGGACGGCGTCCAGCGTTGCGGGATTGAGCTTTGCCGCGCAGCCGGCCGCCTTGGTCATTGCCGTCAGCTTAATTGTCTCGGCCACGCACTGCCCTCCAGTCGTCCCAGCGATTATAGCGATGCGCGCCGATTTACGCGCGTCACTTTGCGGCATCGCGGTGGCTATGAGCAGTTGCGGAGTCGCCGGGAACATGGTTTCATCCCCCGATGCCCTGGGACTTCGCGGTCATCCTCTTCCTCCTCGCGGTTGTCCTTCCCCTCCGAGGACGCGCCCGGATGCGCAACCTCCTGGCCATGCCGGAAGTCAGTTCCGTCGAGCGGCTTTCTCTGTATGCGTTAACCATTGCGCTGCAATGGCCCGCTGCAGCGCTTATCGGCTGGCGCTGCTGGGCGCGGGGGATCTCCTGGGCAGAGCTTGGCCTGGTGGCCCATGATGGCGTGGCGCTCCTCGGGGCCTCTCTCATCGGCGCCGCAATTCTGGCATTCGCCCAGTGGAAGGGGTGGCAGCGGAAAGTCCGGGCTCGGGCGAGCTCGGGAGGAGTGGCGCTGGCCCTGGCGGAACGCATATTGCCGCGATCAACGGTCGAACTGCTGGTTTTCTTCGCGGTGGCTGCAACCGCAGGGGTCTGCGAGGAGTTTATATATCGTGGATTTGCGATGTCGGCGTTATCACGAATCGGGTTGCCGCTTTGGTTCGTTGCGATGGCCACTTCGCTGCTATTTGGCCTTGGGCATCTCTATCAGGGGCGAAAAGGCGTTATCGGTACGGCCATTCTCGGAATCCTCTTCGCGGGAGCACGCATAGGTATGGGCAGCCTTATTCCCGGGATCGTTTGGCATGCGACAATTGATGCCACCGTTGGAATTGCCTGGCTCCACTTCCTGCCAAAAGGCAGCCGTAAAGCGTTGGAGTCTAGTTAACATAATATTTATGGGAAATTCATGAGCCCAATCGTTCCACAACTTCCCCAGACCGATTCTATAGCGCGTGCATTTGCTCAGTATGGCTTGCCACAAGAGGCGAAAATGATTGAGCAAACGCTTTCTTATCTTAGACTTCTGTTGACTTGGAATGACAAATTAAACTTGACGGCAATTCGCGATCCGGTCGAGATTCTTCACCGGCACTTCTGCGAGAGCATGTATGCCGCGGTGAGCGTGCCAATCGAAAGGGGTCGGCTGGCCGACGTGGGATCTGGAGCTGGCTTCCCGGGCCTGCCGCTCAAGATTATCCGACCTGAGCTGGAAGTCTTTTTGATTGAATCAAATGTAAAGAAGGCCACTTTTCTTGCGGAAGTGATTCGCGAGCTGGCTCTTCAAAATGTCCGGGTAATAGTAAGCCGATATGAAGATCTCGGAGAAGAGATTGCCCCCCTCGACTTTGTCTGCGCGCGAGCCGTGGGTGATTTTGACCAGTTGCTGACCTGGGCAGGCGCAGTTTCTACATCCGCACGGGGCGTCGTACTCTGGATTGGCGGGCGAGATCTCGAGAGAGTGAAAAGATACAAGAGTTGGACCTGGCGCGAACCGATTCCCATGCCGCATTCGCTGCAGCGCTACTTGCTCGTGGGAGATCGCAAGTCTTAAGGAGATTTTGTTCCACGTGGAACGATTGTAATTTGCTCGAGAATGTCGGCGCGCAGACGTTCCACGTGGAACATCTCACCGAACTTTGGCGCAAGACTTGAAAAATATATCGTTCCACGTGAAACATCTTGCATCCTAACACTTCATTTGCTAGATTTTCGACGCGTTCCAGGGGAAATTATTGGCGCGAATCATCGCCATCGCGAATCAGAAGGGTGGAGTGGGCAAGACAACGACTGCCCTCAACCTTGCTGCCTGCCTGGCCACCGCAGAACAACGCACACTCCTTGTAGATTGCGATTCGCAGGCGAATGCTACAGCAGGCATAGGCTTTGCGAAGGATCCCGCACGGCGCACGCTCTATCATGCTTTGATTCTCGGAGAGTCATTCGATCGAATCATACAGAAGTCGCAGGTGGAAGGGCTCGACGTCATTCCTGCGGATAAGAACCTCGCTGGCGCCGCCGTTGAGCTGGTCACCGGGGAAAATCGCGAATACAAGCTTAAGGGAGCTCTCGCAAGCCTTCGTGAGCAGTACACATTTATCATCCTGGATTGTCCACCGGCGCTCGATCTACTCACG
>JBGOWC010000333.1:0-3037 GCA_041478415.1 Terriglobia bacterium | reverse complement strand
GTGCTGCCGGTAGAGAATCGCGAAGTCTCGCCAGGGGTGCCCCGCCGCATGCAGCCGCTCCAACTCGGATCCGATCCAGCGCGCTTCGTCTTCCGCGTTCGCCAGCTCGGCGATCCGGATGCGCTCGCCTTCGCCGCGCGTTGCCGCCAGCGTTTTTTTCGGGAAATCCTCGCTGACTTCGTTTTGCGCGATCACCTGCGTGGCCACGCGCAGGACCTTCGCCGTCGAGCGGTAGTTCTCCGTCAGCGTCACCCATCGCGGCATGGAGTCCTGGCCGCGCCGCAACCCTGCAAATTTCTCGAGGAATATGGTGAAGCTCCCAAATGACGCTCCGCGAAAACGGTAAATCGCCTGATCGTTGTCGCCCACAACCAGGATGTTTCGCGGTTCCGCGGCGAGCAGATCGAGCAGCTCGAGCTGCGCGATGTTTGTGTCCTGAAACTCGTCCACCAGAATGTAGCGGTACCTCTCCCGGAGATCCCGGCGCAGCTTTGCATCCGAGCGCAAGCGCACCACCGTCTCCGCGATCAACGCGCCGAACGTCAGCCGCTTTTTTTCGCGCAGCAGCTCTTCACTGGCCCGATACGCCCGCGCGATCTCCATCTGCAGGGCGACCTGCTCCCCGCGCTCACGAAGCGTCTCCTCATCGAGCGTGGCGCGCTCCGCTTCGAGCTGCACCTCCAGGCCCTCCGCATACCGCAGATAGTCGCCGCTGGTGACCAGCTCATCCTGGCACCGCGAAAAAAACTCCACGAACTCGCTGAGGAATTGGCCGGGGTCGGCCAGCCGCCGGAATTTATCGAGCTTCAGCCGCACAAGATTTCGCCGCAGCAGGATCCAGTGGTCCACCGTATCCAGCAGCACGCGCTCAGGCTCGATTTCCGCGAGCAGGTCCTTGCAGAAGGAGTGAAACGTCGCGAGCTTCACAGCTCTCGCCCGCTCGCCCACCGCTTCGATCACGCGATGCTTCATTTCGCCCGCGGCCTTGTCCGTGAACGTCAGCCCGAGGATCCTCTCTCCGGAAAGATCCGGGTCCGAGAGGAGCAAGTGCCGGATCCGCTCGGTGATGACTTTCGTTTTTCCGGTGCCCGCGCCCGCAATGACCAGCAAGGGGCCTTCGCCGTGCGTGACCGCGCGGCGCTGCGCGTCATTCAGGTTTGCGAGTGAGTCGTCGTGCGGTGTGAGATCGAAGAGTGTCGCCACGCTCCCATCGTAGCGGAATTCGTGGCGTCGAGGAATGTCGTGGTGCCCGGTGACGAGTTAACGCCCAGTGGGAATCACAAAGGTCAGTGAATCCCGATGCGGTCAAGCTCCAATTTCAGCGTCCTCGGATCAAGGCGTTTCAGCGGCAGGCTCAACAGACCGCGAATCCGTTGTTCTAAAGAGTCATACGCCTCGCGAAAGGCTTGTTCTATTTCGGGCAGCGTCCCGCGCACCGCAGCCGGATCCGGCACGCCCCAGTGAGCGCGGAGAGGAGCGCCCGGCCAAATCGGGCAGGTCTCCCCGGCGGCGTTGTCGCACACAGTAATGACCAGATCCATCTTCGGCGCGTCGGGCGCGGCGAATTCCTCCCAGCTCTTGCTTCGAAATCCCGTCGCCGGCAAGTTCCTGCGCGCCAATTCGCGCAGCGCGTTCGGATTGACGACTCCCGCCGGGTGGCTCCCCGCGCTGTACGCCGCAAATCGCCCCTTCCCCTGCGCGTTCAGCATGGCTTCCGCCAGAATCGACCGCGCCGAATTTCCGGTGCATAGGAAAAGAACATTGAGGAGCTCGTGCATTCGGGCCACCTGCGCGCGACAAGATCAGCTTATGCTAGCGAGAATGGCTTCACGAGGCACACCTTTGTGAGCGGAAACACTCTTCAGAATCGCGGGGAAGTTTCATCCGGAAGCAAGCACTTCGTCGCGGATCATGCGGAGACGAATCATTTGCGGCTTCGGCCCGTCAAAGAAGTGTGCGGTGACAGCTTCCCTCACGTTGGCCCGCAGCTTTTCCCACGTATCGCCCTGGGTGAAGATCGATTCCGTCAGGCATTCGGCGCAGAAACCGCCGTCTGCCTCCTGTGTGACCTCAAAAATGAGTTCGCTGGTGTGTGTTGCCGTCATCACTGCCCCGATGAATCAAAGAGTAGCGTGCGGGTCGCAGGGGAGCAATTTCCGCCTGGATGGAACAGCAATCGCGCAAGACTCACAACGCGCCTGGGATTATTAACGCTGAGAAACGCGCCCCGCGGCGACGTCGGCGGCGAATTGCACGGATTTTCCGCGCGGGACGCTCAGCGATTCCCACTTGCCTGTCTTTGCCACGGTTAGGTGTTTCGCCAAAAATAAAATCTGCCCCACGTGGTGAGCGTAGTGCGCGATCTGCCGGTTGATCGCCTGCATCACCGAATGCGGCTCCGTGCGGATGCTCACGCGCCGCGCGAGATCCGCCTCCTTCAGCGGCTCGAGCGCTTCAAAGACATACTTCCAGCCCGCTTCCCAGACCGCCATCATCTCCGCGCGCGTCTTCGGCGCGTCCTCGAACTCCGTGTCGCGGTTCCTGTCGGGTTTTTCGCCGTCGCTGGTTAGAAAATCCATCCAACGCGACCGCATGTTCCCCGCCATGTGCTTCACAATGATGGCAATCGAATTCGACTCAGGGTCCAGCGTGACAAACAGCGCCGCTTCCGGCGTTCGTTCCATCGCGCGCTCTGCCAGCTTCTTGTAATAGCGGAAGAGTCCGATCGAATCCTTCAGATACGACGTCGTGAATTCGTGTGCCATGGTCGCATTTTGCTCCTCGGGCCGGCGGCCCGCAAGTCCGCGCCGGCCGTACTTAACTTCCCCCGTGACCTCTTTCCTGCCTCGCGCATCGAAGCCAGAGAGCGCAGAGGTCTAAGCGCAGAGATCCAGGCTTGACAATTCGCTTTTTCTTCGCCTACTATCTGAACGCTCTAAATTCCGAATTCCGCCACGGAGGCCTTCATGACCATCGGACAGTCAATGCTGCCTGAGTTTGACCAGGAGATGCAGAACACCCGCAAGACACTCGACCG
>JBGOWC010000091.1:0-7087 GCA_041478415.1 Terriglobia bacterium | reverse complement strand
GAGTTCCGTGCGCCCATACAGATGAATCTCAGCAATTGTTTCCGCCGTGCCCTGATGATAATGGACGCGTGCGCGATTCTTCAGCTTCGGCGCAGATGCCAGCAGCTCGATGCGCGCATCCAGGCGCCGCGTCGTGCGAAAAAGCCCCGGCGCCGCAAGCGCCATTCCGCGCTGCACCGCCGCGTATTCAATCCCGGCGAGATTCACGGCCGTGCGCTGGCCCGCGGAGGCGCGGTCGACCGCCTTTCCGCCGGACTGCACACCGCGGACGCGCAGCCGCTGCCCCGCGGGGAATAGCTCGACTTCGTCACCCGGCCCCACGCTTCCGGAAATCAGCGTGCCGGTCACGACCGTGCCAAAACCCTTCACGGCGAAGGCGCGGTCAATCGGCAGCCGCAAATACTTCGCCGCATCTTTGCCGGGCACCCGCGCGGCTTCGGACACAAGCGCGTTTTTCAATTCGCCGAGCCCCGCGCCGGTCTTCGCGCTTACGGCGATGATGGGGGCATCCTGCAAGAACGAACCTCGAAGATAGTCACTCGCCTCGAGCCGCACCAGGTCGAGCAATCCAGGTTCGACGAGATCGCTCTTCGTCAACGCAACCACGCCGCGCGTAACGCCGAGCAGCCGGCAAATGTCGAAGTGTTCGCGCGTCTGCGGCTTGATGGATTCGTCGGCGGCGATGACCAGCAGCACCAGGTCAATTCCTGTCGCTCCCGCAAGCATGTTGCGCACAAAGCGTTCGTGCCCCGGCACATCCACAAGACCAAATCGCACGCCGTTTTCTTCAAGGAAAGCAAAACCAAGATCAATGGTGATGCCGCGCCGCTTCTCTTCTTCAAGGCGGTCCGGATTCGTCCCCGTTAGCGCCTCGACGAGCGCGGACTTGCCGTGGTCAATGTGGCCCGCGGTTCCGACGATGATGCTCTTTGCTGGTGAAGTCATGGGGGAAGGCGCAACGCGAATCGCGGCGCGCGCCATTTGCGATGCTACTGAAGGAGAACGAGAGGGTCAAACGAGCGGCCGGATCCGGCGATTATTCCGCGCCGGCGATTTCTTCCAGGATTCCCTGCGCGGCCGCGCGCGGATCCGCCGCGGCGATGATCGGCCGCCCCACGACGATGTAGTCGGCGCCGGCGCGAATCGCTTCCGCTGGCGTGGCTGTGCGCGCCTGATCGTCTTTCTTTTTGCCGCAGTCTTCCGTCGCGCTGACGGCTAACGGACGAACCCCCGGTGTCACGATCAGAAAGTCTCTGCCGCACGCCTTCCGAATCGCTCGCGCTTCCTGCACCGACGCGATCACGCCATCCACGCCGGCTTTCCGCGCCATCCGCGCCAACTTCACGACGCGGTCGCGCGGGGGCCCGGCGATGCCCGCCTCGCGCATAGCTTTCTGGTCCATGCTCGTCAGGATGGTCACCGCCAGAAGTCTTGGCCGGTCGGCATCCAGCGGGTTGCTTGCCCGTATGGCCTGTGCCGCCGCTTCCAACATGGCCCGCCCGCCAAGGGCGTGAACATTCACCAGTTGCAAGCCGGGGAGTGCGGTTGCTGCCAGGACGGAACCGGCGACCGTATTGGGAATATCGTGGAATTTTAGGTCAAGGAAGACGCCTATCCCTAATGCCGCCACCTTCGCGAGCACGCTTGGGCCTTCGGCGGTGAATAACTGGCTTCCAATCTTGAACATGCACACCAGATCGGCAATCTTTTCAGCAAAGCGGAGGGCGGGGACGGCGGAATCAAAGTCGAGGGCGACGATCAGGCGGCTGCGGGGAATGGCTTCAAAGTTCAACGGTGCGGTGGCAACTCCAACAATTCCAAACGTACACGGCCCACGCCGGTATTGACCAGACCTATCTTTCGTGCAACTCCCAAAGAGACATCAATCTCCCGGCCTTCCTGGTAGGGGCCCCGATCGTTAATCCGGACAATCTCAAATTTGCCGTTTCGCTGGTTTACAATCCGCAGGATTGACCCAAACGGAAGATTCGGGTGCGCGGCCGTAAGCGCCTCGCAATCATAGATTTCGCCGTTGGCGGTCTTCCGGCCGGTAAACCCCGGGCCATACCAACTGGCGTTCCCGACCCAGGTCTTGATCGGCTGGCTGGGCTCGCTTAACCGGGCGACGAGTGGGGCCTCTATGGTGCCGGCCATAAGGAACATCAGCGGTACCCAGCGGATTGCAGCCCAGGCAATGAAGAGTCGTCGTCTCATAGTGTGTATTTTGTGCTACTCGAATACAAAAAATAATAGCACGAAACGGGTCTTATGTCAACGATTTTGTGGAACAAATTTACGATTCATCTCATTCATTGTAAACACTTTAGCATCGAAAAAAGCTCGCTCAAGACCACCTACAAGTCGCTCACTGGCCCTTGGGTCAGCAAAGCTGGCCGTCCCGACCTGTACTGCAGTGGCCCCGACGGCTAGATATTCGAGCACGTCCTCGACCGACTCGATGCCCCCCAGCCCTAGAATTGGGAGCGTCGTCACCTTCCGGACCTCCCAGACGAGACGCAGGGTGATCGGTTTGATTGCCGGGCCGGAGAGCCCCCCGGTAGGGCTACCCAATCGCGACTTCCCTGTCTTGGAGTCTACTGCCATCGCCGGGTAGGAGTTTGCCACGGTAAAGGCGTCGGCCCCGGCCTGCGCGGCAGCCTTGGCGATCAATCCAATGTCCGTAACGAGCGGCGATAGCTTGACCCAGAGGGGCCGCTTCGCAGCCGCACGGCGGGCTGCGCCGACGACCTCGCTTACGAGTACGGGATCGTTGCCAAACTGCATGCCGCCCCGTTTTACATTGGGGCACGACACATTCAGCTCGTAGGCAGCCAGGCCCTCCGCGTCTTCCAGCGCACGGATGACCTCGAGGTAGTCCGCGATCTCGTAGCCAAAGATGTTGGCCACGATCGCCGTGTCATATTTTCGCAGGGCCGGGAGTTTTTCCGCGACGAACGCGCGGACACCCACATTCTGCAGCCCGACGGCATTGAGCATTCCCGAAGCGGTCTCGCACAGCCGGGGAGCGGGGTCGCCCTCGATGGGTTCGCGTGAAAGACCTTTCACGACAAAGCCGCCGAGGCGATTCAGATCAACAAGGTGGGCGAACTCGAGGCCGTACCCAAACGTCCCACTCGCGGCGAGAATAGGATTCCGCAGGCGCAACGCGCCAACTTCTACACTGAGGTCAACGGCGCCAGCGGAACTCACTTCGCAAAAAAGAATAACACGAAGCGATGATTTGATTGCTGCGGATTCTTCCGTACATCGTTCAGGGGTTGGCTTCCGCCGCGGGAGCGGTCGCGCGCTGCTGCGGTCTCGCGGGCGTCGCGCTCTTCAGCGCATCCGACAACACGTGACTGTCGCGCGTTGCGAGCGTGATACCGCAAAGCGCCGCGAGCGTCGGCGCAATATCCGCGGGCGTCGCCGGCGTCCAGTATTCCCCCGGCCGTATTCCCGCGCCCATCAGAAGAATCGGCACGCGCTGGTCGTAGAAATGGAGCGAGCCATGGGTCGCCCCGACGTCCTTAGGTTGGCTGCTGCTCCAGAATGCAAAAGACCAGTAGGGTTTGGGAACAAAGAAGATGTCTCCGCTCCGTCCCGCAAAATAGCCCGCCGCGATGGCCCTGCGCGCCGGGCTCATCGTTGCCGGGCGGTCTGTCACTTCTTCCGCGCGATAGACTTCCGCCACACCGGGCATCCCGCGAATGGCGTCCATCACCGCGCGCATCGCCGCCGGATCTTGTTTCAGGCGATCGTAAATTCCCGGCGCAAAATAGATTTCGCCGCCCGTCACCGCGGCCACATTCGGCTTCGGATAGTTGAAGGGTTCGATCGCTTTCTCAAGCCGGGTCCGCAGGTCGGTTGTGAATAGCCAGCCTGCGTCCGCACCGGTTTTCTGCATGTCTTCGGGAATCGGCGCGACGCCGTGATCGCTGCTGATCGCCACCACGTAATTTCTGCGGCCCACTTTCTTGTCGAGATGCGTGAAGAGCGCGCCGAGCGTCTGGTCCAGCCGCACGAGCATGTCCTGCACCTCATGGCTGCGCGGTCCATACTCATGGCCGGTATAATCGAGCGCCGAGAAACCTATCCCTAGAAAATCCGTGCCACCGCGCTGTCCCAACCCGAGCGTATCCACAGCCGCTTCCGCAAAGTGTCCGAGATAGGCGTCCAGGAACGGACTCGATCCCCACTGTTCATAGAAATATTCGTCGGCCACGGTGCTGCCTTCTTTGCCGCGAAGTGCGTGTGGCAGCGCGGGTCCCCAGCCATCGGGCGGCACTGCGCCGAACGCCTTTTCGTCGTAGAAGTACGCCGCGGCGGGCAACGATGGAGTCCATGTCTTGCCGAAGTCGTCTTTGGCTGGATGCGCTTTTGCATATTCCTCCACGAAGGGCGCCGTGCCATAGACGCTTGAGGTGACCCACGCACCCGCGCCGGTGTCGAACCACGTCACCGCATTGGCGCGATGACCGGCGAGCGCAATGGCCGAGCGCGCTTTTAGCGAAAACGTCACGACGCGCGTTCCCGCGCCGCCCTGAAATCTCATTTCATCGGCAAGCGCGGGCACGGTCATTCGCCAGGCGCTGTCGCCGCCCTTCACGCTGATCCCGGCGTAGCCGGTATTCTTCGCGCTGGGGTCGGTTGTGCACGTAACCATCTTTCTCGATTCCCTGTCCCACCACGCGTTAGAAACAATTCCATGCGTCGCCGGAAAGGCCCCCGTCGAAATCGTCGCGTGACCCACGCACGTTTCCGTCGCCGCGTAGGGATACGCGACGTTTCGGAACCACGCGCCTTCTTCCACGAGTCGCTTCAATCCGCCGCTCCACTGCCCGCGGAATTTTTCCACGTAATCGGCGCGAAACTGGTCCACCACGAGCAATACCACCAGCTTCGGCCTGCCGGCTGCCTTTTTCGAAGCGGCCGGCGGTGCCTTCGGCGTTTGCGCGCTCGCAGGGGTTGTGCTTCCCCAGCCCAGCGCAATGCACACCGCCGCGTGGAGGAGATACCGGCGGAACATCTTTGTTCTCAAGCTCATGGCTACCTCATGTGGTCTCGTCGCGCGCGGCAGTTTACCACGAACATGTGCATGCTCTGTTTCAGGGCTTATATGCATTGACCGCCCGTCAGGATGAGGATCTTCGACTTCGCGGTCACCAATGATACGATTACGCGATCATGCCCATTCAGGAAAGAGCGCAATTAATGTCCGCGCCGGAAATCGACCGGACTTTGCACCGCCTGGCGCACGAAATCGTGGAAAAGAGCGGCGGCACCAAGCATCTTGCGCTCATCGGCATTCGCCGCCGCGGTGTGCCCCTGGCCGAGCGCATCGCCCGAGCCATGCGCGGGATTGACGGCGTGGACGTACCCGTCGGCACGCTGGATATCACCCTGTACCGCGACGACCTCTCGAAGGTCGCGCCGCAGGCCATCCTGCAATCGTCGAACATCCCCTTTTCGGTGGACGATATGGACCTCGTCCTCGTGGATGACGTGCTCTATACCGGCAGGACGATCCGCGCGGCAATGAACGGCCTGTTCGATCTGGGCCGCCCCCGGCGCATCCGCCTCTGCGTCCTGATTGACCGCGGCCACCGCGAAATGCCCGTCGAGGCGCAGTTCATCGGCCGCAGCGTCCAGACCAGCGACACCGAGATCATCGAAGTGCGGCTCCGCGAAATAGACAACGAAGAGCGCGTCGTGCTCGTGGACCGTGTAGAATAAGAGGGAGGATTTGACGCACCGGTTCCACGGCTTGCTGGCACTCGAACCGCTCACCGCGGAAGAGCTCACATTTCTTCTCGACCAAAGCAAACCCTTCCAGGAAATCCAGCGCCACCCGCTCAAGAAACTCGCCACGTTGCGCGGAAAGACCATCGCTCTGGCTTTTTTTGAAAACTCCACGCGCACGCGCATCAGCTTCGGCACCGCCGCCGCCCGTCTCGGCGCGGACACCATGAATCTCCAGGCGGAAGCCTCGAGCCTCACGAAGGGCGAATCGCTCCTCGATACCGTCCACACCCTCGACGCCATGAAGCCGGACTGCCTGGTGATGCGCCACGCCGCCTCGGGTGCGCCCGAGTTTGTCGCGCGGCATCTGGAAATCCCCGTCATCAACGCGGGCGACGGCGCGCACGAACACCCCTCGCAGGGACTCCTCGATGCCCTGACCATCCGCGACCGCAAGGGCACCATCGAGAATCTGAATGTCACGATTCTCGGCGACATCCAGCACAGCCGCGTGGCGCGCTCGAACATCCACCTGCTCGGAAAATTCGGCTGCCGCTTCACGCTTTGCGGTCCGGCGATGTGGGTTCCGCGCGAGCTCGAAAAAATCGGCCCGCCGGGCGCGGTGATTCGCTGCGTGACTCGCGTGGATGAGGCGCTCGACGGCGCCGACGTCGTCATCGTCCTGCGCGTGCAGTCCGAGCGATTGCACGAACCATCGCTTTCGCTCAATGACTACATCCTGCTCTATCAGTTGAGCGCCGAGCGGCTGCGCCGCGCCAAACCCGATGCGCTCGTGCTGCATCCCGGCCCGATGAACCGCGGCGTCGAGATTTCACCCGAGGTGGCCGACGGGCCGCACTCGTGCGTCCTCGATCAGGTGACAAACGGTCTCGCCGTGCGCATGGCGCTGCTCTTCTTGCTCCTCGGCGGCCCGGGCGAAGAGATGCACCCGCTCAGAAACCGGCGCGCCTCCGATGTAAAGGACCCATTGCATGCTGCTGATTAAGAACGGCCGCGTCCTCGATCCGGCGAGTAAGACCGACGCGGCGCACGACATTCTGCTGGACGGCGACCGCATCGCCCAAATCGCGCCGCAAGGAAAGATCACCGCGCCCCAGGGCTGCGAGGTACTGGATGCCAAGGGCCTGATCATCGCGCCCGGCTTCATTGACTTGCACGCGCATCTGCGCGAGCCGGGACAGGAATCGAGTGAAACGATCGAAACCGGCACGCGCGCCGCCGCCCGCGGCGGCTTCACCGCCGTTTGCTGCATGCCGAATACAAAGCCGGTGAACGACAACGCCTCGGTCACGCGCTTCATTCTCGATCGGGCGTCCCGCTCCACGGG
>JBGOWC010000226.1:0-4241 GCA_041478415.1 Terriglobia bacterium | reverse complement strand
CGGCTGGATCCGGCTTTCGGAAGCCGGTCCAGAGCAGCTCCATCGTGGATGCCATGCGCTTCTCGAGCGGTTCGTCGGGCGCGACGGACCACATCATGAGCGTCCCGAAGGCGGCTTGCTGAAACGCGCGCGCCATCTCGAGAGCCGGCACATCTACTCGAACTTCTCCGCGTCGCTGGAAGATCTCGATCAGCTCGGCGAGAAGTTGACGGCCCCTGGCGAGCTTTTCGCCCACTAGCTCCCTCACCGGAGAGCTGGTCAGATTGGCGAGCAGAATCGTGCGCACGACGCCCGGATTTCGCCCGGGCTCTGCGGTCATCACGCGCGTGAGGCGCTGCAGAAACTCGGGCATCCGCTCAGCGGTCTCCCGCGCAGCCGCGACGCTAGCTGCGAGCTTGCCGAGCTGCATTTCTCCGAAGGCACCCAAGACGTGCTCTTTGCTGGGAAAGTAGTTGAAGAAGGTACCCTTGCCGACATCCGCCGCGTTGGTGATGTCTTCCACCGTCGTTTCTGCAAAGCCTTTTTGGGAAAAGAGGCTCAGCGCGGCGCGGAACAATCGTTCATGAATTTCTGCGCGCCGACGCTCGCGCCGGCCTCCCTGAGCCGGAGCGGCAGGTTTGGAGAGCTGGACGCGAGGTGAGGGTCGTGTCTGGGATGAAGCTTTCATTCTGACTTTTGACCGTATATGACCATAGGTCATATATGAGTGAAAGTCAAGTTAAGAATTCAAGGCCCCGATGACTCGCAGAGGCGCACCCCGGCGTACGCCGGGGTGTTCTCGCCACTTTTAAAAACCTGAAGCTACTTCAGGGAGTCAGGGTCAGATGAGTTCTTCGGGGACTTCTGATTGAGAAGGGCAACGAGTTGTTGCGCGGAAGGCGGGACGGCAACGGCACCCTTGCGGATGATGCTCTCCGCCGAGACTTTCTTGTCATAGAGTTTCTCGTTGGCTCTCCTATCCGGCCTCACCGTGGAGCCCTCGAGCGAGATGCCCGCGAACAGGCCGCGCGAACGGGAATAGGTGAGCATTTCCGCGCGGAGCGTCACATCCGTATTGGCCTGGGCGTTGCGGCCCTTGGGGCCCGCGGCCGCCGCGGCATCGGCGCCGAGTTTGACCTTGCTGCTGAGGATGGCCTTTGCGCCGCGGGGGTTCATCACGAGCAGGACGAAGTCCGTGGCCTGTCCGCCGAGCTGAAATCCGATGCTCCCGCCCTCGAGTGCCATCATGGAGGGCGCGCTCCACGGGCCGGTAAAGTGCTCGCCGGTGCGGCAGGTCATGGCGCCGCGGCCATAGCTCCCGCCAATGCCGATCGCGAGTTTCATAACGGAGGGGTAGATAATCACGCATTCCGCTTTGTCGAGCAGGTCTTGCGGAATGTCGTCGGGGATATCCAGAATTTCCTTCATGACCGTGCCGCAATTATCCAGGCGGTCGGTTTCCTTCTTGTCGTCCGCGGCGGCAAGCGGCAGAGCCACGAGCGCCAGCGCCGTCAGAATTGACATGAATCGCTTTCTCACAGTTCACCTCAGTTGATTTTTCTGGGCGGGAACATCATAGAGTTAGTTTGGGCTGGGCGCAATGTCCCTCTCTATTTGATGCCAGGTCCGGGCGTCGGAGTTGGCTTGCGACAGGATCCCGTGCCATGAGGCGTATTCGACAAAGCCAGGCGGCACGCCTAGACTATCCTCTTTCCGGCCGGCATTTCCCGGAGCGAATTCTGTGACCCGTTCAAATCCTTTGAAAAAGTTCCGCGCCTCCACACTGTTCCTCACCTCGTTCGCTTGCTGGCAGCTCGGCTGGGCTCAAGAAAAGCCGACGTCTCCGGCGACGCAGAAATGTTGTGAAGAGCACAAACCGAAAGGCGAATCCGGATTCGATCACGCTCGAATGGAAAACTTCGCACGGCGCGCGGATAAACTTCTCGCTCCGCCCTCGGCCGGCAAAGCGGCGTGGGGAATCTTGGTCGTGGACGGGGAATCGGGCGAAGCGATTTACGAGCAAAACGCGGACAAGTATTTTGTCCCGGCGTCGAACATGAAGCTTTTCACGACGGCGCTGGCGCTGGCGCAACTTGGTTCCGACTATCGTTTTCACACCACGCTCGAAACGCGCGGCACGATCTCAGCGGAAGGACGCCTCGATGGGGATCTTGTGCTGGTGGGGCGGGGCGATCCGAACCTGTCGAACCGGAAGTTCCCATTTGTGAAAGAGCCGGAGACGGACGGCCCGCCGGAGAAAGTGCTTTTGGAACTTGTGGACGGGATTGTAGCGAAAGGCGTGCGCGAGATCACGGGCGACGTTGTCGCGGATGACAGCTACTTCCCGCGCGAGCGCTACCCAACGGGCTGGGAAGTGGACGACATGGTGTGGTCGTATGGCGCGGCCGTTTCTGCGATCGTGGTCAACGACAATACGGTGACGCTGACGCTCGAGCCCGGCGCGCAGCCCGGCTATCCGGCAATATTTTCGATTGCTCCATGGACAGCCGAATTCACCGTGCGCAACGACGCAATCACGTCCCCGGCGGGAATGAAGGCAGACCTCACGCTGACGCGTGAACCGGGGGCGGCAATGGTCGTGATTCGCGGAATCATTCCAGCGAAGAGTGAACCGCGCAAACTGGTCTTGGCGATCGAAGAGCCGGCGGAACAAGCGGCGACCTTGCTCAAGCGCCTGCTCGAAGAGCGCGGTGTGCGCGTGCGCGGCGTTGCGCGTGCGCGGCACGATGTGATTGCCGAGCCGGCGACCGCCTTTCAGATACTGAGCGAGCATGTGTCCGTCCCGCTTGCACAGGCGGTAGTGGCGATCAACAAGATGAGCGAGAATCTCCATACGGAAATGTTGCTGCGCGCGGCGGCGCGGCAGAGCGGCGTCTGGAGCACGCCGGAGGAGCTGGCGAAATTTCCCCAGGCGTTTTACTCGGCGGCTGGGATCGTGCCGGGCGACGTGATACAGGCAGACGGGTCGGGGTTGTCGCGCCACGACTTGGTGACGCCGCGGGCCGTGGTGACGCTGCTGCAGTACGCGTCCCGGCAACCGTGGTCCGACACGTTTTATGCATCGCTGCCAGTGGCCGGCGTGGATGGAACGCTGATGGACCGGTTCAAGAACACACCCGCTGAAGAACGCATTCACGCAAAGACCGGCTCGGTCGAGCACGTACACTCGCTCTCCGGGTTTGCGGAGCTGCCCGGTGGGAGACGCTTGATATTTTCGATACTCGCGAACAACCAGGGAGCGAAGAATCACGAAGCGACGGCCCCGCTCGACGCCATTTGCGTGGCCATGATGGAAGAGCTCGGCCAAGCGTCGCCGCCGACCCACAGCCATGACTACGAAAATCAGCCGCAGTTTTGATGATCATGGAGAGCCGCAAACTCATCGTGACGGTGTTTGGAAGTTCGCGGCCGCGTGCGGGTGATGCAGATTACGAAGACGCGCGGGCACTTGGGCGCGAGCTGGCAGGCAAAGGCTTTCGCGTATGCAGCGGCGGCTATGGCGGCGTGATGGAAGCGGTCTCCCGCGGCGCAAAAGAAGCGGGAGGCGCGACGCTCGGAATCACCGCGGAGTTTTTCCGGGCCGCGAAGAATCCGTGGATTGACGAAGAGATTCGCGTTGCCAAGTGGGAAGAGCGGCTCTTCGAGCTGATCCAGTGGGGCGACGGATACGTGGCGTGCAAGGGCGGCACCGGCACGCTTGTCGAGCTGGCCGTGGTGTGGGAGATGCTCAACAAATCCGTGATGACGGGGAAGCCGTTTGTTGTGCTGGGAGAATTCTGGCAGCCGATTCTCGATCGAGTGCGCGAAGTGGAACTTGGGCATCCCGCGCCGTGGGGCGAGGCCAACGGCAGGTTGGTGCACACGGCAACGGATGCCGCCGAGGCAGCCGAGCATCTAGCGAGGCGGATGAAGTAGAAAATGTCGCGGACGGCGGAAGAGATTCTGGAATTTGACGTGCTGCGCGAGTTGCTGCGGCGGAGGACGACGTGTGCGCCGGGGCGGCGGGCCGTAGATGCGTTGGCGCCGGGTACGGACCGCGCTGCGCTCGATGCAGCGTTCGCGCTGATCCGGGAGGTGCGGGAGCGGCTGCGCGCCGGGCACGAGTTAGGGTTTGGTGCGCTAGCCGATCCGGAAACGTGGCTCGGAAAGCTGTCGTCGGACAATGCGGCGACAAAAGCGGCGCTCGGAGCCGTGCTGGAGCCGGCGGAGTTCCTGGATGCGGCGTCGCTGCTCGAGACGGT
>JBGOWC010000208.1:0-4524 GCA_041478415.1 Terriglobia bacterium | reverse complement strand
CGCGGCGCGTTACTTCTTGAAGCTCGCGACCGCGGCCGCTTCCGTGTCGGACACTTCGAACACCGTCAGCAGCTTGGTGATCTGCAGAACTTCCTGGAACTTCGACCCGAGGTGGCACAGCCGCACCGACGCGCCCTGGTTCTTGGCGCTGTGGTGGGACGCGACGAGCGTCCCCAGGCCCGCGCTGTCAATGAAAGTGATGTTGTCCATGTTGAGTATGATTTGTTTCTTTCCTTCGGCGAGCAGGCTCTTCACTTTCTCGCGCAGAGCGTTGCTTTCTTCGCCGAGCACGATACGGCCGTCCATCGCCACGACGGCCACGCCGTCCACTTCGCGGTTTGTCATCTTCAATGCCACGATTATTTCCTCCTCGTCGTCCTCGTTCTGGAGCGGCACCCCACATCCCTGCGTGCCGGTGATCGAAACTCTCTCAGTAATAGTCCGAGCAGGACATGTAATAGCCGCAGACCGGACAGATCAGCTTGCAGCGGCGCGATTCGAGCGGCTGCGAGCAGACGGGACAGTACCGCGAAGCGTCTTCCCCCGGCGGCACGGGTTCCTGGGCCGCCGCAACCGGTGCGGGCTCCGACCTTACTGCTCGTTCCACGGCCCGAAAGTTATAGCACATCCGCGTAGCAAGGGGAAAGAACGCACTCCCGCGCCGCCCCCGCCCCCCGAAGTAACCTTTCCGGGCCGTTAAGCATATAATGAAACAGGGAAGAATCGCCCCAGGGGAGGCCTCCAAAGCGGAATTATGCGCTGTTGCTTCACCTGCGCACTCTCGACTGTAGCCATGGGCAGCAGTTTGCTGCTCCTACCGGCCAGTGTTGTTGCACAACGCGGCGCGCCGGCTCCCCGTGTAGCTTCCGTTCCCGCGGCGCCTCGCGCGATGCCCACCACCCGCGTCGTCGGCGGCAACAACGTCACCGTCATCATCAACAACAATTCGCCCGCGGTAGGAAACCTTCCGCTTTTCTCGCAAGATTTCGTCCCCGTTCCCGGCCTGGGCTTTGACATGGTGCATTTTGCCGCGCTTCACGGCACCGCGGCTGTCGGCGGGCAGACTTTTCCGGGAGGGATGGTTTCTTCGGGCGGGTCCTTTTTTCAGTCTGGTTTCTTCCTCCCGGCCGCGCCGACGATTGTCATCCAGATGCCGCCGATCGTGATTCAGCAGCCGGTGATCCAGCTCGCGCCGCCCGAGCCCGTGGAAGCGCCCGCTCCCGCAAAGGCCGTCCCGGCCGAGGAGCCTCCGGCAAAGCCCGTTCGCGATGCGGCGGAATATGTTTTCGTTAAGCGCGACGGCGGGCTGCTTTTTGCCGTCGCTTTCCTCTGGGAAAGGGACCATCTGCAGTACATCACGCGCGAAGGACAGCGCCGCAGCATTGCGCTCGGAACGCTGGACCTCGAAGCCACGCAGCGCTTCAACGAAGAGCGCGGCCTGACCTTCCGTTTGCCCGCCTAAAATTTTTCTCTCGAAATTTTCGCGGACGGAAAAGGGATCACTTCTCGCGCGGCGCCACAGGCGCCGGCATGACGAAGTCCGACCGCGCGGGGAGACCAGCGCGCTCGAACTGCACCGTGCTGTGGTGGATGTGAAACTCCTTCAAGAGTTTTTCGTGGATGTTCTGAAGAATCTGTTCGCTTTCATCCATGTGCATGTCCGGGATGCGCACGTGGCAGCTCAGAACGGACTGCCCGGCGCCAATCGTCCAGATGTGAATATCATGAATTTCCTGCACGCCCGGGATCGAAAGCATCGCGCGCGCCACGCCGGCGACTTCCGTTCCCTGCGGCCGGCCTTCGAGAAGGATGTGCGCCGACTCGCGCAGGATTCCGACGCTCGACCAGAGTACCAGCCCGCCGATGGCCAGGCCCAGGATTGGATCAATCCAGATGGCTCCGGTGCGGTGGATCAGAAACGCCCCAACCAGAATCGCGATGTTCGACAGCGCATCGCCGAAGTTGTGTACCAGGATGCTGCGCAGGTTCAGGTCGCTCTGGCCGCGGACCAGCGCGAGCGTAATTCCGCCGTTCACAACGAGCGCCGCGAGCGATGTCCAGATCATCCAGCTCTCGACGACGGCCACCGGCGAGCGAAGCCGCTCGATCGCCTCGTAGCCGAGCCACAGCGCCAGAATCACCAGCACGCTCGCATTCGTAAACGCCGCGAGAATTCCCGCGCGGTGATATCCGTACGTTTTCTCCTCGTCGGCCGGGCGCTCCGCCCAGCGCATCGCCAGCCAGGAGATTCCCAGGGCGGGCACGTCGGAGAGGTTGTGCACCGCGTCGTTCAGCAGCGCGACGGAATGGCCCAGAATGCCGCCGAGAACTTCCGCAACGACCAGGCCGAGCGTCGCGGCCATGGCCCAGCCGAGCGTTGCGGGGCGCAACGCGTGCCCGTGACTATGAGAATGTCCGGGCCCGTGGCTCGGATCCGTCCCGTGGTTGTGAACGTGCATCGCCTCATTCTACTCATCCACCCCGCCGCGCGCAGCCGTGCCCTTCGCTTAGTGGGCAGTTTGACACCCGCGTCCGAAAGCCGCATTGACGCTTCCGCCTGCCGCTGCCTACCATCGTTAGATAGCTTCCCGTTCCGGTGCTCAGCGAACGGGCGAAAGAGGAGCGCGCATTCGCCCCAGGGAACACGGGGATTCCGCGCGCCCATAGATGACACTTCCGGTTGCCAAACTAAGTTTTTGGGGCGTGCGCGGCTCGACGCCGACGGTGGACCCGGCCACATGGCGCTATGGCGGGAACACGGCGTGCCTGGAGCTCGTCGCGCCGGACGGCACGCAATTCATCCTTGATTGCGGGACGGGAATCCGCATGCTGGGCGGCCGCTGGGCGGACCCGAACGGCGCGCCCGCCGCGGAGACGCACATCCTGGTCACCCACTATCATTGGGATCACATCCAGGGGATTCCGTTCTTCGCGCCGCTCTACGACGAGAAAAATCAATTTCACTTCTACAGCTTTCGCTCCAAATTCCTCGGCCGTGACAGCCTCAAGCAGGTCTTCGAAACGCAGATGGCCACGCCGTATTTTCCGGTGGACCTTTCCGCCATGAGTGCCAAGCGCAAATTCAAGGAAGTCGCAGGAGGAGAGTCCTTCACCATCCACGACAACAAAATCACCGCGCGCTGGCTGAATCATCCGCAGGGCTGCCTCGGCTACCGCATCGAGACGCCCGCGGGCATCGTCGTCTATGCCACCGATAACGAGCCGGGCGATCCGAAACTCGAGGAAAGCCTCCGCGAATTGGCCGCCGGAGCGGACATCTTCATCAACGACGCGCAATTCACGCCCGAGCAGCTCGAAACCACGCGCCGCGGCTGGGGACATTCTTCCTGGCGCGAAGGCGTGCGCATCGCGCGCGAAGCAGGCGCGAAGACGCTGGTTCTCTTCCATCACGACCCGGACTCGACCGACCGCATGGTGGACAACTTGCTGCGCCACGCGCGCGAGCACTTCGAATCCGTCTTTGCGGCGAGCGAAGGCATGGTCATGACCCTCGGCGGCGAACGCGGGGTGGACGTCCACCTGCCGGGAACGCGCTCGGCCCTCCGGCGCGAAGCGCAATTCCGCGCCCTGGTTGCCGGCACCACCGAAGACGGCCGCCACTTCGAGGAGGAAACCGTCGTGCGCGACCTTTCCCTTCAGGGCGCGCTCATCTCGCTCAGCCACCAGCCGCGATTGCAGTCCGAGCTTCAAGTCACCATGGAAACGCCCGGCACCGACGGTGTCCGCTCGATGCATCTCCGCGGCTACGTCGTGCGCATCGAGAACGACAAGGAAGAGGGCCACTCCGCCGTCGGCGTCGTTTTTACCGAGTAATCTTCCTTCCGCCGCTACACGCTTCCTGGCGATTCAGGCCATAATCGTTTGCTCATGAGCTCGCCTTCCACACGGCCATCCAACTTCGTCCCCGGCAGCGCGGGTGAACCGCGGCCACCGTCGAAACTGGCTCTGCTCCGCGGCCTTGTGCGCCAGGCGCCGTTTGTCGCCAAGAATTTTCGTCTCTACTTCCGCAATACCTGGCGGCGCAAAGTTCTCCGAACTGACGTCGTCGCGCCGTATGCGGTCACGTTTTACGCCACGCATAAATGCAATCTTGCCTGCACCTACTGCACGCAGAAAGAGCCGGACGTTTTCAGCGACGAGCTGGCGACGGAAGAAACGATCCGTGTCCTCCGCCGCATCCGCCGCGAGACCGATTCCATCGTCATCACCGGCGGCGAGCCCACGCTTCGCGCCGACATCGAGGAACTCGCGGAAGCGGCGCGCTTTGATTGCAAATTCCGCAGCGTCCTGCTCATCACCAACGGCACGCTGCTCGATCGAAAGCCACGGCTCTTCCGCAGCCTGACCGGCCTGGTCGTCAGCCTGGACGCGCTCGCGCCCGATCCGTCCAATCCGCTCTCGAAACCCGCGGCGCTCCCCAAAGTGATGGAAAACATCGCGCTCGCGAAGGAGCGGCTGGGCGATCCGCGCCGCATCACCATCAGCACGGTCATCGAGGAATGG